>NZ_JAHWBL010000027.1:0-52223 GCF_029493445.1 Nocardioides sp. ChNu-99
GCCACCGGCGGGGGCGTCCGCGGGGGCGTCGGCCGGTACGGCGTCGGGGGCGGGGCGGGCGGGCTGGCGGCGGGCGGCCGCGGCGGCGAGGCGCTCGGCGAGGGTGCTCATGGGTGGTTCACCTCCGGCGGCGGAAGAAGCGCCGCTCGTCGCGCGGCTCCTCCGACGCGTTCGACGTGGTGGGGGAGGCCGGGTGGCCCGGCGCGGAGGTGCCGGCGAGGCGGGCGGCGAGCTGCACGAATTGCGCGCTCGACCCGTGCTCCGGCTTGGCCGCGACGATGGGACGCCCGGCGTTCGTGGCGGCCGCGATCTCCACGGAGGTGGCGACCTGGGCGGCGATCTCGAGGCCGAGGATGGCCTCGACCTTCTCGGCGCTGATGCCGACCTCGTCGTCGGCGCGGTTGAGGAGCAGGTGGCGGTGGCCCTGGGCGATGCCCAGGGCGTCCATCGTCTCCAGCGCGACCTTGACGTTCTTCAGCGTCGGCACGTCGAGGGTGGCGACCATGACGCACTCGTCCGTCTCGTCGAGGGCGGTCAGCGTCAGCTCGTCGAAGGCGGGCGCGGTGTCGACCACGACGAAGTCGAAGTTCTCCGCCAGCACCCGGAGGGTGCGGGCCACCAACGTGGGCGTGATGCGGTCGCGGGCGTCCGGGGTGCTGGGGGCGGCGAGCACCATCAGCGAGTCCTCGTGCCGCGTGAGCATGGGCTCGAGGAGGCGGAAGTCGAGGGCCTCCTCGGAGCCGACTGCGTGCTCGATGGAGTGCGACGGGAAGAGCTGCAGGGTGATGGCGACGTCGCCGAACGCCAGGTCGAGGTCGACGAGGCAGACCTGCCGCGCCCCGCGGTCCGCGAGAGCGAGCGCGAGGTTGACGGCCGCCGTCGTCTTGCCGACCCCGCCCTTGGGCGAGAAGACGGCCGCGATGCGGCCCTGGCGGGCCACGCCGCCGGGGCCCCGCAGGGCGATCCACAGCTGGTAGGCGCGCTCGACCGCGCCGCTGATGGCGGCCAGGTCGGCCCCCGGCACGACGTCGCGCACGCCGGCGTGCATCGCCTTCGTCAGCACGTCGGTGTCGACGTGGTCGCGGACGACGACGACGCTGACGGTCGGTCGGGTGAACCGGAGGGTCTCGCAGATCTCCAGGGCGACGGCGAGGTCGACGCCGGGGCCGATCACCGCGACGTACTCGTCGGGACGGTTGTCGAGCCAGGCGGCGAGCTTCTCCGTGCTGTCCATCCCGTGCCCGCCCGGGGGCAGGGCGGTCAGCAGCTCGCTGAGGGTCGAGCTGTCGGGGTCGACGACGACGGGCATGGTCTCCTCGTTCGGATCGCTGGTGCTGACGTCCGCGGGCGCGCGGCGGGAGCCGCCGCGCCGGGGGTCAGGGGGAGAGGGCGGTCGAGCCGGGCACGGTCTGGCCGCGCTGCAGCTGGACGCCCTCGCCACGGATCGCCAGGGTGATGGTGGACCCGGCGTCGATGGCCGCGGTCAGGTCGAGCGCTCCCTCGGGGGTCAGCGCGAGGGTGACGACCGTGTTGGCGACGGCGTTCTCCTCCGCCGCGCCCGCCTCGCCCTCCGTCGTCGGCGAGGCGATGGGCGACGACGAGCCGACGGCGAGCACCTGGGTCTCGGGCACGAGCACGACGGCGGCCGAGGAACCGGTGGCCACGAGCACGGCCACGGAGTCGCCCGGGCTGGCGAAGCCGGCGACGCGGCCCTGGTCGTCGAGCTCGACGGACTGGCCGAGCATGCCCTCGGGCACGGGCAGCACCACGCCGGTGCGCACCTCCTCGGCGAACTTGGCCGTGGTGACCTGCTCGCCCGGGGCGATGTCCATGGCCGCCAGCTGGCCCTCGAGGCTCGTGGCGTTCTCCGAGGTCACGTAACCCTCCAGCAGCTGGCCCCGGGGCACCGCCTGCTGCTCGATCTTGCCCTCGGCCAGCGCGGCGTCGAAGGTCTCGCCGAGCTCGATGGGCTTGACGACCTTGTAGACGTCGACGGCGTCGTACCGCTCGTCCGCACGGGCGTCGGCCTGGCGGGCGTAGAGGAAGACGATGACGAGCCCGAGCGCGGCGACGACGGCCGCGACGACGAGCAGGATCCTGCGTCGGTCCATGGGGGAGGGGGTCCTTCCAGGCGAGACGTGCGTGCGGGGAGGACGGCCGGCCCGCCGCCGCGGACGCACGGCACGGACCCCTCCCCGCGCCTCACCCTGCCCGACCGGCCCGCCGCGCCGAGCGCTTTTGCGCAGGAGGTGGCCGAAAGTCCCAAGGGTGGTCTAGACCGGCCCTGGCCCGCGGCCTCAGGAGCCGTAGAGCCCCTCGACCTCGCTGCGGAACTCGCGCATGACCACGTTCCGCTTCAGCTTGAGGCTGGGGGTCAGCTGCCCGCCCTCCTCGGTCCAGTCGACGGGCAGGATCGAGAACTTCCGGATGGCCTCGGCCTTCGAGACCGCCTTGTTCGCGTCGTCCACCGCGCCCTCGATGGCCGCGACGAGGTCGGGGTCGTCGACGAGGTCGGCGATCTCGCCGGTCTTGCCGTGCGCCTGGGCCCACGCCGGGAACGACTCTGGGTCGATGGTGACGAGGGCGCCGACGAACGGCTGGCCGTCGCCCACGACCATGCACTGCGAGACGAGGAAGTGGGCGCGCAGCCGGTCCTCGAGCACGGCGGGGGCGACGTTCTTGCCGCCCGCGGTCACGATGATCTCCTTCTTGCGCCCCGTGATCCGCACGAAGCCCTCGTCGTCCACCTCGCCGACGTCGCCCGTGCGGAACCAGCCGTCGGCGTCGAGCGCCTCGGCGCTCGCCTCCGCGTTGCCCCAGTAACCGCGGAACACCTGGCCGCCGCGGAACTGCAGCTCGCCGTCGTCGGCCACCCGCACCGCGGTGCCCGGCAGGGGCCGGCCCACGGAGCCGATCTTCTGGGCGTCGGGGAGGTTCACCGTGAGCGCGGCGGTCGTCTCGGTGAGGCCGTAGCCCTCGAGCACGCCGAGGCCGATGCCCCGGTAGAAGTGGCCGAGCCGCTCCCCGAGCGGCGCGCCACCGGAGACGGCGTACCGGCACTGCCCGCCCAGCGCGGCCCGCAGCTTGCCGTAGACGAGCCGGTCGAACAGTCCGTGCTGCAGGCGCAGGGCGAGCGAGGGACGGCCGTGGTCGCGGGCGCGGGACCAGGCGATGGCCACGTCGGCGGCGCGGTCGAAGATCTTGCCCTTGCCGTCCGCGGCGGCGTTCTGGCTCGCGGTGTTGAACACCTTCTCGAACACGCGCGGCACGGCCAGGATGAAGTGGGGCTGGAAGACGCCGAAGTCGGCGACGAGGGTCTTGATGTCGCTGGAGTGGCCCATCCGGACACGCGCCTTGACGCAGCCGACCTGGATGATCCGGGCGAACACGTGCGCCAGCGGGAGGAAGAGGAGGGTCGAGGCCCCCTCGTCGAACAGGTCGTCCAGCTCGTCGACGGCGACCCCGAGCTCGAACATGAAGTTGCCGTGGGTCAGCTCGCAGCCCTTGGGCCGGCCCGTCGTGCCCGACGTGTAGATGAGCGTGGCGAGGTCGCCCGGGCCGCTCGCGGTACGGCGGGCCTCGAGGTCGGCGTCGGCGACGTCACCGCCGAGGGTGGTGAGGACGCCGACGGCGTCGTCGTCGAAGGACCAGACGTGGGCGAGCGCCGGGGCCTGCTCGCGCGCCTCGGCGACGCGGGCGACGTGGTCGGCCGTCTCGGCGAGGACGGCGACGGCGCCGGAGTCGGCGACGATCCACGCGACCTGTTCCGCGGACGACGTCTCGTAGACCGGCACCGTGACCGCGCCGGCGAACCAGATCGCGTAGTCGGCGAGGGTCCACTCGTAGCGGGTCTTCGACAGCAGCACCACCCGGTCGCCCGGCTGCACCCCGGCCGCGACGAGACCCTTGGCCACCGCCGTGACCTCCGCGAGGAACGTGGCCGCGGTGACGTCCGCCCACCCGCCGGACCCGTCGGGCCGGCTGAAGACGACGGCGTCGGGAGCCTCGGCGGCGTTGCGCACGACGTCGTCGGTGAGGTTCCCGGTGCTCGGGATCTCGATCGTCATGGGGGTGGAGTACTCGCGCACAGAGGGGCTCCTGGCTGCTCGGGGACGCACGTGGTGGGGGTGATCCGCGGTGCACGTTACCGCCGCGATCGGAGGCCACCGCGATCCGGTACGCTCGCCGGGCGTCAGACCGCAGACCGACGGCGGTGGTGATTCCGGAGGCCTGGGAGGTCGCAGTGGCAGAGCAGACGTCGTCCACGATCGTGATCGACGCGCCGCCCTCGGTCGTCATGGCCGTCATCGCCGACTTCCCGGCGTACCCGCAGTGGGCGACCGGCATGAAGTCGGTCGAGGTCGTGACCCCCGGTGCCGACGGCGAGCGTGCCCGCGAGGTGCGCTTCGTGCTCGACGTGGCGCCGATCAAGGACGAGTACACGCTCGCCTACGAGTGGCACGGCGACCGCGAGGTCACCTGGACGCTCGTGCAGGGCGGCATCCTGCGCGCCCTCGACGGCTCGTACGTGCTGCGCGACCTGGGCGGCGGGTCGACCGAGGTGACCTACAGCCTGGCGCTCGAGGTCACCATCCCGCTCATCGGCATGCTGCGCCGCAAGGGCGAGAAGATCCTCATCGACACGGCCCTCAAGGGTCTCAAGAAGCGCGTCGAGGCCCTTGGCTGACGACCCGCGCGTCCTGCTCCTCACCGGGAAGGGCGGGGTCGGCAAGTCCACCCTCGCAGCGGGTACGGCGGCCCTCGCCGCCGCGCGCGGCGCGCGCACCCTGGTGCTCAGCACGGACCCCGCCCACTCGCTCGCCGACGCGTACGGCGTGCCCGTGGGCGCCGAGCCGACACCCGTGGCCGACGGCCTGTGGGTGCAGCAGGTCGACGCCCAGCTGCGCTTCGAGCAGTCGTGGGCGGAGGTGCAGCGCTACCTGCTCTCGGTGCTCGACGTCGTCGGCGTCGACCGGGTGGCGGCCGAGGAGCTCACCGTGCTGCCCGGCGCCGAGGAGGTGCTGGCGCTGCTCGAGCTGCGGCTGCAGGCCCGCTCGGGACGCTGGGACGTGATCGTCGTCGACTGCGCGCCGACCGCCGAGACCCTGCGGCTGCTGGCGCTGCCCGAGGCGCTCGGGTGGTACGTCCAGCGCATCTTCCCGGCCCAGCGCACGGTGGTGCGGGCGCTCAAGCCGGTGCTCACCCGCGCCGCCGGGGTGCCGATGCCCGGTGACGGGGTCTTCGACGCCCTCGAGCGGCTGCACGCCGAGCTCGCCGAGGTGCACGCGCTGCTGACGGGACCGCAGGCCTCGGTCCGTCTCGTGCTGACGCCGGAGCGGGTCGTGCTGGCCGAGGCACGGCGCTCGTGGACGATGCTGTCGCTCTTCGGCTACCGCGTGGACGGGGTCGTCGCGAACCGGGTCTTCCCCGACGACGACGGCGCCGACGCGTGGCGTGCCGGCTGGGCGCGCGCCCAGGCCGCGGTGCTCGCCGAGGCCGAGGAGTCGTTCGCCGGCCTGCCGGTGTGGCGCTCGGTCTACCGCGCCGAGGAGCCGGTGGGCGCCGAGGCCCTGGCCGCGCTCGTGGCCGATGTGCACGGCGACGGCGACCCGCTCGCCGTACCAGTCGGTCCCGGCCCCTACGCGGTCGAGCGGAGGGAGGGGTCCGCCACCGTCCGGCTCACGCTGCCGCTGGTGGAGCGCAGCGACGTCGCCCTCGCCCGCACCGGCGACGAGCTGGTCGTGACCGTCGGGTCGTATCGTCGCGTGCTGACCCTGCCCAGCGGCCTCGCGCACCAGCGCATCGCCGGTGCGCGGGTGGAGCGGGGGGAGCTGGTCGTGCGATTCGAGGAGGGGACGACGTGAAGGGTCACGACGAGCGGGAGGCCCCCGGCGCCCGCACCGACCACGAGGCCGCGGTCGGCAGCGTCGGCGAGGAGGCGGTCAAGCTGTTCGGCGCGTTCTCCGACTGGGCCCGCGACCACGGGGCTGGCGGCCACGCCGGTCCCGCCGCCGACCCGTACGCCAACCCGTACGACGCCCCGCACGACGCCCCGCACGACGCCCCGCACGACGCCCCGCACGACGCCCCGCACGACGCCCCGCACGACCCCCGGACCGGTACGACGGGTGGCGCGGCCGAGTGCACCTGGTGCCCCGTGTGCCGCGGCGCGCAGGCCCTGCGTCACGCCGTGACCCCGGAGGTGCGCACCCACCTCGCGTCCGCGGCGGCGTCACTGCTGCAGGCGGCGGCCGGGCTCCTCAGCGCGGCCGCCGAGGCGCGCCCCGAGGGGTCGCCCGACGGGTCCGGCGGCGGCGGGCGGGCCGACGGCCTTGAGCACATCGACCTCGACGGCGACCTGTCCACCGACGACGACACGACGGGCGGTGCCCGGTGAGCCTGTCCTGCGGCATCGACATCGGCGGCACCAAGATCGCCGGCGGCGTGGTCGACGAGTCCGGCCGCATCCTGGCCCGCCTGCGGGCGGAGTCCCCGGCCACTGACCCGGAGGCCATCGTCGACACGGTCGCCTGCCTCGTCGACGACCTGCGGGCGGAGCACCCGGTCGAGCACGTCGGCGTGGGCGCCGCCGGGTTCATCGACGCCGGCCGGTCGACCGTGCTGTTCGCCCCCAACATCGCCTGGCGCGACCAGCCGCTGGGCCGTCAGCTCGCCGAGCGCACCGGCCTGCCGGTGGTCGTCGAGAACGACGCCAACGCCGCGGCCTGGGGGGAGTACGTGTTCGGTGCGGGCCACGGCTCCGCGACCGGCGACATGCTGCTGGTGACGGTCGGCACCGGCGTGGGCGGCGGCATCGTCGCGGACGGCGAGCTGCGCCGCGGCGCGTTCGGGATCGCGGCCGAGATCGGCCACCTCCGGCTCGTGCACGGCGGACGCCTGTGCGGGTGCGGCAACCACGGCTGCTGGGAGCAGTACGCCAGCGGGTCCGCGCTGGTGCGGGAGGCCCGGGCCGACGCGGTGGGCGGCTCGCTCCTCGCCCGTCCGCTGCTGGATCGCGCCGGGGGCGACCCGGGACGCATCACCGGTCCGCTCGTCACCGAGCTGGCCCAGCAGGGCGACCCCTTCTGCGTCGAGCAGCTGACCGAGCTGGGGCACTGGCTCGGGGAGGGCGTCTCCTCCCTCGTGGCCGTGCTCGACCCCGGCATGGTGGTCATCGGCGGCGGCGTCTCGGCCGCGGGGGAGCTGCTGCTGGCCCCCCTGCGCGACCGGTTCGCGCACACGCTGAGCGGCCGCGGCTTCCGCCCGGCCCCCGCCATCCTCGGCGCCGTGCTCGGCAACGACGCCGGGATGATCGGCGCGGCCGACCTCGCCCGCCGGTGACGGCGTGAGCACGCACGGGGACACGCGGGTCGACGCCACGGGCGGCAGGGGCGGCGGCGTCCGCATCGGCGTCGACGTCGGCGGCACGAAGATCCTCGCGGGCGTCGTGGCGCCGGACGGGCGGCTCGACGCGGTCGCGGTACGGCGTACCCCCGGCCGCGACAGCAGCGTGCTGCTGCTGGAGAGCACCGTGGCGGAGGCCGTCGAGGAGGTCGCCGACGGCCGGCCCGTCGCCGCGGTCGGCGTGGCGGCCGCCGGGTTCGTCGACGGGGCGGGGGAGCGCGTCATGTTCGCCCCCCACCTGCCGTGGCGGGGCGAGGCCGTGCGCCGGCGTCTGGCGGAGCGCTTCGACGCGCCGGTGCGGCTCGACAACGACGCCAACGCCGCCGCCTGGGCCGAGCAGCTGCACGGCGCCGCGCGCGGCGCGTCGCTCGCGGTCACCATCACGGTCGGCACCGGCCTCGGCGGGGCGGTGGTGCTGGACGCCGGGGCCGGGCCCCGGCTGCTCCGGGGCCGCAACGGCATGGCCGGGGAGTTCGGCCACCAGCAGGTCGTGCCCGACGGCGAGCCGTGCGAGTGCGGCGGGCGGGGCTGCTGGGAGCAGTACTGCAGCGGGAACGCGCTCGTCGCGTTCGCCCGGGCCCGGGTGGGCCGGGAGCCCACGCTGCTCGACGACTGGTGCGGCGGGGTCGCGGAGCGGCTGACCGGCCCCATGGTCACCGACGCGGCGGAGGCCGACGACCTGGTCGCGCTGCAGGCGTTCCGGGCGGTGGGCGACTGGCTCGGCGTCGGGCTGGCCAACCTCGTGGCCGTGCTCGATCCTGACGTGGTGGTGGTCGGCGGAGGTGTGTCCGCGGCCGGCGACCGGCTGCTCGAGCCCGCCCGCGCCGCGCTGTCGCGCTCGCTGGTGGGCGCGCCGTACCGCGCGGTGCCGCCGGTCCGCGTCGCGGAGCTCGGCCCCGAGGCGGCGATCGTCGGCGCCGCCGCGCTCGCGGCCGACCTGCGCTAGACGACCGCGCCGTCGTCCCCGTCGCCGTCGACGCGCTGCGTGGGCATCGAGGCCACGAGGAAGGCGAAGCCCCCGAGGAACCACACGACCATGAACGAGGAGACGACCGGCCACAGCACGATGCCGAGCAGCAGCGTCAGCACCAGCAGCGCCGGCATGCCGAGCACCCCCACCCAGGCGAGGAGCCGGGGCGGCGACGGGCGGGGCAGCGGCGGGGGTGGTGGCGGGACGAACCGGTCCTCGAGCGGGTCGCGGACCGGCGCGGCCGGGACGTCGTCGGGCAGGTCGCCGGGCAGGTCGGCGAGGTCGTCGGTGAGGTCGTCCGGTCGCTCGTCCGGGCCCTCGCCCGGGCGCTCGACGGGGCTCGCGGTGCGGCCGGACCCGGGTCCGCCGGACGCGTCGGCGGGCCACGCGTCGTCGTCGATCTCGGCGCGGTCCCCGTAGTTCTCGACGATGGCCCGCCAGGCCTCGTCCTCGCTGCCGCGGTTCACCCGACGAGTGTAGGCACGCTCAGGCGGTGACGCGGGCGACGAACTCCGCGGACTCCTCGATGATGCGCTCCGCGTCGTGGTCGAGGGTGGCGACGTGGAAGCTGTGCTCGAGCACGCGCTCCTCCACCTGCGGCACGCGGGCCCGGATCAGCGCCCCCGACGACGGGTCCACGACCTTGTCGACCCGGGAGCGGAAGAGCAGGACCGGCGCCTGGACCCGCTCGAGCTCGGCCTGCACCGTGCGCCAGCCGCGGGTCATCGAGGCGAGCGCCCGCAGTGGGGTGCGGGCGTAGCCGTGCTCGTCGGCGCCGGGCTTGGCGATGTCGTTGCCGATGCCGGCCACCGACGGCACGAGGTGCTGCAGCACGGGCACGGCCTTCAGCTGCTTGTTCGTGGTCGTGACGGCGGGGTTGACCAGCACGACCCCGGCGACCTGCTCGGGGTGACGGGCGGCCAGCGACAGCACGAGCCCGCCGCCCATCGACAGGCCGCCGACCACCACGGCGTCGCAGGCGTCCGCGAGCGTGGTGAGGGTGCGCTCGAGGTGGCCGTGCCAGTCGGCCCACCCGGTGCGGTTCATCTCCTGCCAGGTCGTGCCGTGCCCGGGCAGCCGCGGCACCTCCACGGCGTACCCGCGCTCGGCCAGCGCCTCGCCCCACGGCCGCATCGAGGCGGGGGAGCCGGTGAAGCCGTGGCTGAGCAGCACGCCGACGCGGCGCCCACCCGTGAGGTCGGGACGGGCGGGCGCGGAGAAGGGGTGCGCGAGCGGGTGGATGGCCATGGCGGGCATTCTGCACCGGGCCCCGCAGGGTCTAGGGTTCGACTCGGTCGTGTCGCGGGCGGACCGCGGGCAGGCGGCGGCCCGGTCCGGAGGAGGTCTGACGGTGTTCTACTGGTTCCTGAAGCTCGTGGCCCTGGGGCCCCTGCTGCGCGTCGTCTTCCGGCCCCGCAGCGACGGCCTCGAGAACGTGCCCGCCGAGGGTCCCGCGATCCTCGCGAGCAACCACCTGTCCTACGCCGACTGGCTCTTCATGCCGCTCGTCCTGTCGCGCCGCGTCAGCTACGTCGCGAAGTCGGAGTACTTCACGGGCCGCGGCGTCAAGGGCCGGCTGCAGCGCACCTTCTTCTCGGGCGCCGGGCAGATCCCCATCGACCGCTCCGGCGCCAACGCCGCCGAGGGCGCGCTGACGTCCGCCAAGGCGGTGCTGGGCCGCGGCGAGCTGTTCGGCATCTTCCCGGAGGGCACCCGCTCCCACGACGGCCGCCTCTACCGGGGCAAGGTGGGCGTGGCCCGCCTCGCGCTGGAGACCGGGGTGCCCGTCGTCCCCGTCGCCGTCGTCGACACCGACACCGTGGCCCCTCCCGGCAAGAAGTTCGGCCGCATGGCGCGACCGACCGTCCGCTTCGGCGCCCCGCTCGACTTCTCCCGCTACGAGGGCATGTCCGGCGACCGCTACATCCTGCGCTCGGTCACCGACGAGATCATGTACGCGATCATGGAGCTGTCCGGCCAGGAGTACGTCGACGTCTACGCCAGCCGGGCGAAGGCCGACGCCAAGAAGTCGGACGCCTCCGACGCGTCGGCGGCCGACCGGGGCGCCCCCGAGGACCGCAAGGCCTCCTGACCCCGTGGCGGGCCGACTCCGCATCCTCCCGCCGGGCTGGCGCGACGCCGCCGCCGTCGCGGTCGAGGACCGCATGTTCCGTGCGCTCGCGGTGCTGCGGGTCGTGCTGCTCGTCAACGCCGTCGCCCTGAACGTGGTGCGGCGCGACAACGCCCAGGTCGCGTGGGGCCTGTGGGCGTGCCTGCTGCTCATGGTCGGGTGGACCGGCGTGGCTCTGTGGGGGTACGCCGTGCCCGCGCGGCGCCGCGCGCCCCTGCTCGTGCTCGACCTGGCGGTGACCGCCGCCCTCCTGCTGCTCAGCCTGCCCGTGAAGGGCGAGGGCCTGCGGGCCACGATCCCCGGCTTCTGGATCATGGGGGCGCTGCTCGCCTGGGCGGTCCACTGGCGCTGGCGCGGGGGCCTCGTCGCCGCTGTCGTGCTCATCGCGGCCGACGTGTCGGTGCGCCAGGAGCTGAGCCAGACGAACTACGGCCACCTCTTCCTCATCGGCATCGGGGCGCCGCTGGTGGGCTACCTGTGCGAGTCGCTGCAGCGCATGGCCGCCGAGCGCGACCGCGCCGAGCGCGTCGCCGCCGCCGCCGCGGAGCGCGCCCGGCTCGCGCGCGCCGTGCACGACGGCGTGCTGCAGGTGCTCGCGCTGACCCAGCGTCGCGGCGCCGACCTGGGTCCGGGCGGTGCGGAGCTGGCCCGGCTCGCGGGCGAGCAGGAGGCGGCGCTGCGGGCCCTCATCCGCCAGCAGGACACCCTGGCGACGCCGGACGCCGGCGCCCCGGACGAGGTCGACCTCGCCGGCGCGGTGGAGGAGCTGGGCCACCGCGACCGCCCCCGGGTCGCGGTCGTGACCCCCGGCGTACCGGTGCTGCTCCCGGCCGACGTGGTGGCCGAGCTGGTCGCGGCGGCGGGGGCCTGCCTCGACAACGTGGCGGTGCACGTCGGCGACGACGCCCCGGCCTGGCTGCTGCTGGAGGACCTCGGGGACGCGGTCGTGCTCACGGTGCGCGACGAGGGCCCCGGCATCCCCGCCGGACGGCTGGCCGAGGCCGAGGCCGCGGGCCGCCTCGGGGTCTCCGGCTCGGTGCGGGGGCGCCTGGCCGACCTGGGGGGTACGGCGGAGCTCGCCACGGGCTCGTTCGGCACGGAGTGGGAGCTCACCGTGCCGCGGTCGGGGAAGGTGGCGTCGTGACGATCCACACCACCCACCCGTTCGCCGACCCCGAGCCGGGACGCGACCCCGTCCGCCGTCTCCGCGGGCGCCTCGGCGGCGCCGTGACGCTGTGGACCGCGGGGGAGGGCGCGACGCGGGCCGGCCTGACGGTCAGCTCGCTGATGGTCGCCCACGGCGAGCCCGGGCGGGTGCTGGCCCTGCTCGACCCCGACGCGGACCACACCGACGCGCTGGAGGAGACCGGGCGCGCCGTGGTGCAGCTGCTGCGCTGGCGCCACCGCGACCTCGCCGAGGTGTTCGCCGGGCTCGCCCCCGCGCCCGGGGGCCCCTTCCGGCAGGCGACGTTCACCCCCACCGCGTGGGGGCCGCTCCTCGACGGCGTCGAGGGCTGGGCTGGGGTGCGGCTCGAGTCGGCCACCGACGTCGGCTGGGCGCGCCTCGTGACCTGCGTGGTGGAGGAGGCCCACCTCGAGCCCGCGCCGGACGCCGCCGCGGCGGCCGGTGACGCGTCCGCGGCCGCCGACGCCCCGCTGGTCCACCGCCGCGGCCGCTACGGCCGCGGCTGACGCGCAGGTCCCGCCGAGGACGGGCCGGAGATCTCCGCCCCGCAGCGGGTTCCGCCGCCCCGGCGCCCGTGCTCGACTGGGCCGCATGGCTTCCTCTCGGGACGGACGACCTGACTACTCGGCGCCGCGCGGCGGGCCCGGCCTGCAGCGCGCGCTCCTGACGCTGCTGGCGCCCCTGCTCGCCCTGGCGCTGCTCACCGGCGCGCCGGGCGCAGCGCACGCGGCGTACCCGACCCTGACGACGGGGTCGAGCGGCCCCGACGTCACGGCGGTGCAGCACCTGCTGACCCACCACGGCCGGGCGACGGCGGCCGACGGGCAGTACGGCTCGGGCACGCGGGCCGCGGTGACCGCGTTCCAGGCCGACCGCGGCCTCACCGCCGACGGGATCGCCGGGCCCCGGACCATCGGGGCGCTCGTCGTCACGCTGCGCGAGGGCGACCGCGGGCCCGCGGTGCAGGCCCTCCAGACGCTGCTGAACGCCCGGGGCGCGGCGCTGAGCGCCGACGGCGACCTCGGACCGGCGACGGCCGCGGCCGTGCGCGCGTTCCAGTCCGCCCGCGGCCTCGCCGTCGACGGGGTCGCCGGGCCGCAGACGTGGGACGCGCTCTTCGGCTCCGGCGGGACGCAGCCGCCCGGGTCGTCGTACGACTCCCTGTCGGAGGCGCAGAAGGCCAACGCCCGCACCATCATCGCGGTCGGCAAGGGCGCCGGCGTGCCCGAGCGCGGCTGGGTCGTCGCGCTCGCCACCGCCTTGCAGGAGTCCACCCTCGTCAACGTCGACTTCGGCGACCGCGACTCCCTCGGCCTGTTCCAGCAGCGCCCGTCGCAGGGCTGGGGCAGCGAGGCGCAGGTGCAGGACCCGGTGCTCGCCTCGAAGGCGTTCTACGGCGTCGCCGTCCACACCCCGAACCCGGGGCTGCTGGACGTCGCGGGGTGGCAGTCGATGACGATCACCCAGGGCGCCCAGGCGGTGCAGCGCTCGGCCTACCCCGACGCGTACGCGCGGTGGGAGACGCTGGCGCGCGACCTCGTCGCCCGCGAGGGCGGGGTCGCGCCGATCGGCTGAGGCGCGCGGTCTGGCCCGTGAGGAGGGTGGGCGCCCGGACGCCGCGTCGTACGCTGGGAGAGGTGACCACCACGACGGCCCTGCCCACCCTCGGCGACCGCTTCGCGCGAGCCCTCCCGGAGCTCGCGGTCGACTGGCGGGCCGAGGAGGCCCCCGACCCGAGGCTGCTCGTGCTCAACGAGCCGCTGGCCCGCCGGCTGGGCCTCGACCCCGACGTGCTGCGCAGCCCCGAGGGCGTGCGCCTCCTCGTCGGCAACCTCGTCCCCGAGGGCGCCCACCCCGTGGCCCAGGGGTACGCCGGCCACCAGTTCGGCGGGTTCTCCCCGCGCCTCGGTGACGGACGGGCGCTCCTGCTCGGCGACCTGGCGGACGTCGAGGGCCGCCGGTTCGACCTCCACCTCAAGGGATCGGGGCGGACCCCTTTCGCCCGCGGCGGCGACGGTCGCGCGGTGGTCGGCCCGATGCTGCGCGAGCACGTGGTGAGCGAGGCCATGCACGCGCTCGGCATCCCCACCACCCGCTCGCTGGCGGTCACCGCGACGGGACGGCGGGTGCAGCGCGAGACGGTGCTGCCGGGCGCGGTCCTCGCCCGCGTGGCCAGCAGCCACCTGCGGGTCGGCAGCTTCCAGCACGCGCGGGCGAGCGGCGACCCCGACCTGCTGCGCCGCCTCGCCGACCACGCCATCGAGGTCCACCACCCGGAGCTGGCGGGCGCCGAGGAGCCGTACGCCGCCCTGTTCTCGGCGGTCGTCGCGGCGCAGGCGCAGCTCGTCGCGCGCTGGATGCTCGTCGGCTTCGTGCACGGCGTGATGAACACCGACAACGTGACGATCTCGGGCGAGACCATCGACTACGGGCCGTGCGCGTTCATGGACGCCTACGACCCGGCCACCGTGTTCAGCTCGATCGACAGCGGCGGCCGCTACGCCTACGGCAACCAGCCGGCCGTCGCGCAGTGGAACCTGGCCCGGTTCGCCGAGGCGCTCCTGCCGCTGCTGGACACCGACGAGGAGGCGGCCATCGCCCGGGCCACCGACCTGCTCGGCGGCTTCGCGACGGCGTACGTCGCGGCCTGGGCGGGCGGGATGCGCGACAAGCTGGGCCTGCCCGCCGGCCTCGGCGACGCGGAGACGATGGACCTCGCGGAGGGCCTGCTCGAGGTGCTGCGCTCCGGGCGGGTCGACTGGACGACGGCGTTCCGGGCGCTGGGCCGCGCCGCGCGGGGTGACGTCGAGGCGGTGCGCGCGCTCGTGCTGGACCTGCCCGAGGTCGACGCCTGGCTGGAGCGGTGGCGCGCGCTGGAGCCGGACGCGGACCGGATGGACCGCGTCAACCCCGTCTACGTGCCCCGCAACCACCTCGTCGAGGAGGCCCTCGCGGCGGCCACGGACGGCGACCTCGCCCCGCTCGAGCGGCTGCTCGAGGTCCTGGCGGCGCCGTACGACGAGCGGCCCGGCCTGGAGCGGTACGCCGAGCCCGGCCCCGACGCGGGCGACTACCAGACCTTCTGCGGCACCTGAGCCCGGAGCTGTCGGTGGGCCGTGCTGGGATGGTCGGCATGGCAGTCGCAGGGTCGGTCGCAGGGTCGGTCGCGGGTCCGGCGTACCAGCTGGTGCGCCCGCAGGACGACGTCGTGGTGCCCAGGCTCGACGCGCACCAGCAGCGCGTCGTCGACCACCCGGGCGGGCCGCTGCTCGTGCTCGCCGGGCCGGGCACGGGCAAGACGACGACGCTGGTCGAGGCGATCGTCGACCGGGTGGAGAACCGGGGCGCCGACCCCTCGTCCGTGCTCGCCCTCACCTTCTCGCGCAAGGCGGCGGAGCAGCTGCGCGACCGCGTGACGGCCCGCCTCGGCCGGACGACCGAGGCGGCGCTCTGCTCGACCGTGCACTCGTTCGCCTACGGCCTCGTGCGCCGCTACTCGCCGCCGGAGCTGTACGCCGCGCCCCTGCGCCTGCTGTCGGCCCCGGAGCAGGACGTCGTGCTCGCCGAGCTGCTGACGGACGCGCCGGAGTCGGTGCGCTGGCCCGACGCGCTGCGCCGCGCGGTCGGCACCCGCGGCTTCGCCCGCGAGGTCCACCACGTGCTGGCGCGCGCCCGCGAGAAGGGGCTGAGCGCGGACGAGCTGGTCGAGCTGGGCGAGCGCTCCGCCGCCCCCGAGCTCGTCGCCGCCGGGGCGTTCCTGGGGCAGTACCTCACGATCCTCGACCACACCGGTGCGATCGACTACGCCGACCTGGTGCGGCGCGCCGTGATCGAGGCCGAGGACCACCGCGACGAGCTGCGGGAGCGGTACTCGTGCCTGTTCGTGGACGAGTACCAGGACACCGACCCCGGCCAGGTGGAGCTGCTCCGCGCCCTCGCCGGCGACGGGCGGGACCTGGTGGCCGTGGGCGACCCCCACCAGTCCATCTACGGCTTCCGGGGCGCCGACGTGCGCGGCATCCTCGAGTTCCCCCGGGCGTTCCCGCAGGCCGACGGCTCGCCGGCCCCGGTCGCGGTGCTGGCCACGACCCGTCGCTTCGGCCCGCGGGTGCTCCGCACGGCCACGGCGGTCGCCTCGCGGCTCTCGCTCGCGGGCAGCATCGACCCGGTGGCCCGGGAGGTATTCAGCGCGCCGGTGACCGCGCCCGGGGCGCCGCGCGACCGCGTCGAGGTCCTGACCTTCGACACGGAGCGGGCCGAGGCCGAGCACCTGGCCGACCTGCTGCGCCGGGCCCACCTCGAGGACGGGGTGGCGTGGGGCGACATGGCGGTGCTGGCCCGCTCGGGCCGGGCGACGCTGCCGGCCCTGCGGCGCTCGCTGTCCGCGGCCGGGGTGCCGGTCGAGGTGGCGGCCGACGAGCTCCCGCTCGTTCGGGAGCCCGCCGTGGCACCTCTGCTCGACGCGCTGCGGACGGTCGTGCACCTCGACGTCACCGATCCCGAGGCGGAGTCGTTCGTCGACGCCGGCCAGGTGCAGGCGCTGCTCACGTCCCCGCTCGGCGGTCTCGACGCCACCGAGGTGCGCGCGCTGGCCCGCCACGTGCGGCTCGAGGAGCGGGCGCGCACCGCGGCGGACGGGGGTGCTCCGCGGCCCTCGGCCGACGTGCTGCGGGAGGCGGTGCTGGAGCCGGGGCGGCTCGACGACGCCGACGCGGCCGGCGTCGCGGGCGTGGCGAAGGCGCGGGCCCTCGGCGACCTCCTGCGGGCGGCGCGCGCCGTGGTGGACGGCGGCGGCACCGCGGAGGAGGCGCTGTGGGCCCTGTGGTCCGGCACGTCCTGGCCCGAGCGGCTGCGCCGGGGCACCACCCTGGGCGGCGCCGCGGCGCGGCGCGCCCACCGCGACCTCGACGCGGTCTGCGCCCTGTTCGAGGGCGCCGCCAAGATGGAGGAGCAGCGGGGCCACACCGGCGTGGGCTCGTTCCTCGACACCCTGGTGGCGCAGGAGATCCCGTCCGACACCCTCGCGGAGCGGGGCGTGCGCGGCGACGCGGTGCGCCTCCTCACCGCTCACCGCTCCAAGGGCCTGGAGTGGCGCCTCGTGGTCGTGGCCCACGTGCAGGAGGAGACGTGGCCCGACCTGCGCCGCCGGGTGACCCTCCTCGGCGCCGACCGCATCGGAGGGCCGGGGGACGACCTGCTGCCGCCGCCGGGGGTGCGCGAGGCCCTGATGGAGGAGCGCCGCCTCTTCTACGTGGCCTGCACCCGCGCCCGGGAGCGCCTCGTGGTCACCGCGGTGCGCTCCCCGGAGGACGACGGGGAGCAGCCCTCGCGCTTCCTCGCCGAGACGGGCGTCGACCCGGTCCACCGGGTGGGGCGGCCGACCCGGCCGTTGTCGATGACTGGCGTGGTCGCCCACCTGCGCCGCACCGTCGCCGACCCCGAGCGCCCGGAGGAGGTGCGCCGGGCCGCCGCCCGCCGGCTGGCGGCGCTGGCCTCGGCCCGCGACGTCGAGGGGCGCCCGCTGGTGCGCGCGGCCGACCCGGGCACGTGGTGGGGCACCCGCGGCCTGACGTTCGCGGAGACCCCGGTGCGCCCGGCCGACCAGCCGCTGCGCATCTCGGCGAGCACGCTCAGCTCCATCCTCGTCTGCCCCCTGCGCTGGTTCCTCGAGCGCGAGGCGGGCGGCAGCCAGGTCAGCAGCGCCTCCCAGGGCTTCGGCCTCGTCCTCCACGCGCTAGCGGAGCGCGTCGCGACGGGGGAGCTGCCCGGCGACCCGGCCGCCGTGGACGACCTCATTGCCCACGTGGACGAGGTGTGGCCCCAGATGTCCTTCCGCACCCCGTGGTCCGGCGCCCGGGAGCGGGCCGAGGCGCGGGCCGCGTTGCTGCGGTTCCTGCGGTGGCACACCCGGCCCGAGGCGCGGCGCGTGCTCGGTGTCGAGCAGCACCTGCGTGCGGAGCTGCGCCTGGACGACGGCGAGCGCATCGTCCTCAACGGCTTCGCCGACCGCCTGGAGATCGACGACCAGCACCGCGTCGTGGTGGTCGACCTCAAGACGGGGAAGTACCCGCCGACCGGCGCCGAGGTGGCCGAGCACCCGCAGCTGGGGCTCTACCAGCTGGCGGTCGAGCTGGGCGCCGCCGACGAGCTGCTGCCCCCGGAGCACCGCCCCGCCCGTTCCGGCGGCGCCGAGCTGGTGCAGCTGCGCAAGGAGACGCGGGGCAGCGTCAAGGTGCAGGCCCAGCCGCCACAGGAGGCCGACGCGACGGGCCGTCGGCTCGTCGAGCAGCAGCTGGCGCTCGCCGCCCGCGTCGTGCGCGGGGAGTCGTTCGGGGCCCGCGCCGGCGGTCACTGCGACACGTGCGCCTTCGTCGCCACGTGTCCCGCCACGGGCGCCGGGACGGTGCTGTCGTGACGGGCACGGCGGTGGAGCCGGGCGTGACGACCGGGGCGACCGCCCCGGTCGAGATCCGCACGCCCGCCGACCTGCAGCGGGTGATGCGGGCGCCGTACCCGGTGAGCGACGAGCAGTGGCGCGCCGTCAGCGCGCCGCTGGAGCCGGCGGTCGTGGTCGCCGGCGCCGGGTCCGGCAAGACCACGCTGATGGCGGCGCGGGTCGTCTACCTGGTGGCGACGGGCCAGGTGCGCCCCGAGCAGGTGCTGGGCCTCACCTTCACGACGAAGGCGGCCCGCGAGCTCTCGACGCGGGTCCGCGAGGCCCTCGCGGTCGCGGGGCTCGGCCCGGCCGGCTCGCGCCCGTCCCCCGAGGACGACGGCGAGGAGGTGCTGGAGCCGACGGTCGCGACCTACAACGCGTACGCCGCGTCCCTGCTGACCGAGCACGGCCTGCGGATCGGCCACGAGCCGGACACGCGGGTGATGGCGGACGCGTCGCGCTACCAGCTCGCGGAGCGGGCCATCACGCGCCACCGGCGCCCCGTCGAGCTGCTGAGCGACCACCCCGCGACGGTCATCGGCAACATCGTGGCGCTCGAGGGCGCCCTCAACGAGCACCTCGTCGAGCCCGACGACGTGCGGGCGTTCCACGCGCGGGAGCGGCCGCGCTTCACCGAGGCGCTGGCCGTCTCGCGGGGCAAGAAGGACCTCGAGGGCGTGCTCAACACCATCGGGCGGCGCGAGGAGCTGCTCGACCTCGTGACGGCGTACCGGCGGCTCAAGGGCTCGCTGGGGCTCATGGACTTCTCCGACCAGATCGCGCTGACGGCGCGGCTGGCCGACGAGCACCCGGACGTCGGAGCCCTCGAGCGCGGCAAGTACGCCGTCGTGCTGCTCGACGAGTACCAGGACACCTCGGTCGCCCAGGCCCTGCTGCTGCGCAAGCTGTTCTCGGGTCCGACGCCGGGGACCGGGCGCGGGCACGCCGTGACGGCCGTGGGCGACCCGAACCAGGCGATCTACGGCTGGCGCGGCGCGTCGGTCTCCAACATCCTCGGCTTCGGCCACGACTTCCCCCGCGCCGACGGGGCGTCCGACGTCGCGACCTACGCCCTGACGGTCAACCGGCGCTCCGACCGCCGCATCCTGGCCGCCGCGAACCGGCTCGCCGGCCCGCTGTACGCCGCGCACGACGTCGTGCGACCCCTGCGGGCCCCCGACGGCGCGGCGGAGGGGCGGGTCCGCGTCGCCGTGCACGACACGTACGACGACGAGCTGGCCTGGCTGGCCGAGCAGGTGCTCGCGACCCGGTCCGCGGGGACGCCGTGGCGCGAGATCGGCGTGCTGACCCGCGACAACCGGCACGCGGCCGACGTCTTCGACGCGCTGACCGCCCGCGAGGTGCCGGTCGAGATCGTCGGCCTGTCGGGGCTGCTGCGCCTGCCGGAGGTGGCGGAGGTGGTCGCCACGCTGACCCTGCTCCACGACCTGACCGCGAACGCCTCGGCCCTCGTGCTGCTGACCGGCCCGCGGTGGGCGCTGGGTCCGCGGGACCTGGCGATCCTGGGTCGACGGGCCCGCGACCTGGCCGCGACGGGCCCGGCCAGCGACCTCGAGCACGGTGTCGAGGAGGCCCTGGCCGTCGCCGTCGAGGGCGCCGACCCGACCGAGATCTCGTCGCTGTGCGACGCGCTGGAGTCGCCGGGCGAGGCGCCCGACTACCCCTACTCCCGCGAGGCCCGGGTGCGGATCGGGCTGCTGGCCGGCGAGCTGCGGATGCTGCGCGGCCACGTCGACGAGCCGCTGCTCGACCTGGTGCGGCGCATCGTCGACGTGAGCGGGATCGACGTCGAGCTCGCGAGCTCGACGTCGCCCGCGGCCGCGGCCCGCCGCGACAACCTCGACCTGTTCGTGCGGGCGGTGGCCGACTTCCAGGCCGTCGACGGCGCCACGGGCCTCGGCGCGCTGCTGGCCTACCTCGGCGCGGAGGACGAGATGGGCACGGGCCTCGACGTGGCCACGCCCACCGAGGCCGACTCGGTGAAGCTGCTGACGGTGCACCGTGCGAAGGGCCTCGAGTGGGACGTCGTGTTCTGCGTCGGGGTGGGGGAGGACAAGTTCCCCACCAAGCAGACCCGGACGCAGTGGACGACGGGACCGGCGGTGCTGCCCTCCCCGCTGCGGGGCGACGCCCGCGACGTGCCCCAGCTGCGGGGGTACGAGAAGGCCGACCTCGACGCCCTCAAGGTCGACGCCCGCGCCCACGAGGCCGAGGAGGAGCTGCGGCTGGGCTACGTCGCGTTCACCCGCGCCCGCCACGAGCTGGTGGCGTCGGCGTACCTGTGGACCGCGACGCGGGCCTCGCCGGTCGGGCCCTCGCCGTACCTGGTGACCCTGGCCGAGGCGATGGCGGACGACGGCGACGAGCCCGAGCGCTGGGTGGAGCGGCCGCCGAAGGACACGCCCAACCCGCTGAAGGCGGAGAAGCCCCCGGTGCCGTGGCCCGTCGACGGGCACACCCCGGAGGTCGAGCGGCGGCTGGTGGCCGCCCGGATGGTGCGCGCCGAGCAGGAGCGACTGGCGGCGGGCGAGGGCGGCGAGGCCGACGACGCGGACCTCGACATCGTCGGCATCGCCGAGGTGGCGGAGTGGGACGAGGAGATCGAGCGCCTGCTCGCGGAGGCCCGCCGGCAGGTGGCGGCACAGGTCGACATCCCCCTGCCGCCCAGCATCTCCGCGACCGCGCTGGGGCGGCTGCGCGACGACCCCGCGGTGATGGCACGGGAGCTCGCGCGGCCCATGCCCCGGCCGCCGTCGGCGGCGGCCCGCTTCGGCACGCGCTTCCACGCCTGGGTCGAGACGCGCTTCGACCAGCAGACCCTGATCCCGACCGACGAGGTGCCCGGCCGGGCCGACACCGACATCGAGGACGAGCGGGACCTCGCCGAGGTGGTGGCCGCCTTCGAGTCCGGCCCGTTCGCCGAGCGGGTGCCGCTCGCGACGGAGGCCCCGTTCGCGCTGGTGCTCGCCGGGCAGGTCGTGCGGGGGCGCATCGACGCGGTGTACGCCGAACCGGCGGGCGGCGACGCCGACTTCCTCGTCGTCGACTGGAAGACCGGGCGGGGCGGGCGCACCGACCCGCTGCAGCTCGCTCTCTACCGCCTCGCGTGGGCCGAGCTCCGCGGGGTGCCGGTGGAGCGGGTGCGCGCGGTCTTCTGCCACGTCCGCACGGGACGGGTGGTGGAGCCGCGCGACCTGCCGGGGCGCGTCGGCCTGGAGCAGCTGGTGCGGGGCGCGGCGCCGGGCTGAGGGCCGCGCGCCTACGCTCGGGGGGTGCCCGACCGCGACGCCCCGACCACCCCCGGCCACCGCCTCCCGCACGTCGCGCTGTCGGCGTACGCGCACGACCGCCACGGCGTCGAGCGCATCGACGAGGCGTGGCTGCGCCGGGCGTGGGAGGCCCCGGACACACGGGTGCTGCCGATCGCCGGCAACCGGATGCTCGTCGCCGACGGCGTCCCCGCGTGGGGCGCGGTCGACGACCTGCCGGCCGCGGCCGCCGAGCCGTCGGCGACCCGGCTGCTGCTGGGCGAGCACGAGGGCACGACGTACTTCGCGGCACTCTTCGACCCCGCCCGCGCCCCGCACCCCGAGGAGCAGTGGCAGGGCCTGCGGGCCGTCCTGGAGGGCGTCGTCGAGGGCCCCACCGCGCCGCTCGTGCTCCACGCGACGGGGATGGCGGAGTGGCACTGGAGCACCCGGTTCTGCACCCGCTGCGGCCGACCGGTCACGCCCTCGCACGCCGGCCACGTGCTCGTGTGCTCCACGGCGCGCGGCTGCGGCAAGCACCACTTCCCGCGCACGGACCCCGCCGTGATCATGCTCGTCACCGACGGCGAGCCGGGCGCCGACGACGAGCGCTGCCTGCTCGGTCACGCCCGGGCGTGGCCCGCGGGCCGGTTCTCGACGCTCGCCGGGTTCGTCGAGCCGGGCGAGACGTTCGAGGACGCGGTGCGCCGCGAGGTCGCCGAGGAGACGGCGGTCCGGGTGGGGGAGGTGACCTACTTCGGCAACCAGCCGTGGCCCCTGCCGGCGAGCGTGATGATCGGGTTCACCGCCCGCGCGACCTCCACGGAGATCGACGTCGACGGCGCCGAGGTGGCCGACGCGCGCTGGTTCACCCGGGCCGACATCGCCCGCGGGGTGGCCGACGGGTCGCTGGCGCTGCCGGGATCGGTGTCGATATCGCACCGCCTCATCCAGGCCTGGTACGGCGCGCCCCTCGACACCCGCTGGTGAGGCGGGCGCCGAGGGGCGCGGGGGAGACGGGCGCTCAGGCCAGGGAGGCGATCTTGGCCTTCACCTGCGCCAGGCTCGGGTTGGTCTGCGCGGAGCCGTCGGAGTAGACGAGCGTCGGCACCGTCTGGTTGCCGTTGTTGACCTTCTCGACCAGCGCGGCGGCGTCGGGCTGCTGCTCGATGTCGACCACGTCGTAGGCGATGCCCTCCCGGTCGAGCTGCCCCCGCAGGCGGTGGCAGTAGCCGCACCAGGGCGTGCTGTACATGGTGAACGTCGCGGTCATCGAAGTGTCCCCTCGGGCGTCTAGTGTCGTCGGCGCCATAACGTTCCACGCCGAGGAGATGTTCCCCCATGCCGTCGCCGCTCCCTCCGACGACGTCGTCCGCGCCCGCCGCGCTGCAGCCCGACGCCCTCCTCGAGGCCCTCGACCCCGAGCAGCGCCGGGTCGCCGAGGCGCTGCGCGGGCCCGTGCGCGTGCTCGCCGGGGCGGGCACGGGCAAGACCCGCGCGATCACCCACCGGATCGCGTACGGCGTGGCCACGGGCGTGTACGCGCCGACGGAGGTGCTGGCCGTGACCTTCACGACCCGGGCCGCCGGCGAGATGCGCACCCGGCTGCGCCAGCTCGGCGCCGGGGGAGTGCAGGCCCGCACGTTCCACTCGGCCGCCCTGCGCCAGCTGCGCTACTTCTGGCCGCGGGTCCACGGCAGCGAGCTGCCCGAGCTGGTGCAGTCGAAGCTCGGCATCCTCGGTCCGGCGGCGCGGCGGCTGCGCATCGGCACCGACGCGGCGCTCCTGCGCGACCTCGCCGCCGAGGTCGAGTGGAGCAAGGTCTCGAACGTGGGGCCCGACGACTACGCGCGGGTCGCGACGGCCCGCGGCCGCTCGGTGGGCGGGCTCGACGCGGCCGCGGTGGCCCGCGTGCTGACGGCCTACGAGGAGACGAAGCGCTCCCAGGGCCGGATGGACATGGAGGACGTGCTGCTGTGGACGGCGGGGCTGCTCGCCGAGGACGAGCGGGTCGCCGCCCAGGTCCGCCGGCAGTACCGGTGGTTCGTCGTGGACGAGTACCAGGACGTCTCGCCGCTGCAGTCCGCGCTGCTCGACCTGTGGCTGGGTGGGCGCGACGAGGTGTGCGTCGTCGGCGACCCCGCGCAGACCATCTACAGCTTCGCCGGGGCCGACGCGTCGTACCTGCGGGAGTTCCACCGCAAGCACCCGGGTGCCGCCTCGATCGAGCTGGTGCGCAACTACCGCTCGACCCCCCAGATCGTCGCCGGCGCCAACGCGCTGCTGGCGGGCACGCAGAGCCAGGGCGTCCAGCTGCGCGCGCAGGGCGCGGCGGGGCCCGAGATCGCGGCCCGCGCGCTGCCCGACGAGGTCGCCGAGGCCGACGCGGCCGCCGCCGAGGTGGCCCGCCTGCGCGCCCAGGGCGTGCCGCTCGGCGAGGTCGCGATCCTCTTCCGCATCAACGCCCAGTCCGAGGCGTTCGAGGAGGCGCTGGCCGCCCGCGGCCTGCCGTACGTCGTGCGCGGCGCCGCCCGCTTCTTCGACCGGCCCGAGGTCCGCCAGGCCGTCACGCTGCTGCGCGGCACGGCCCGGGCCGGGGTCGACGACGACGTGCCGCTGCCCGACGCCGTCCGCTCGGCGCTGGCCGGCATGGGCTGGGCGGCGGAGCCCCCCGCCGCCCGCGGCCAGACCCGCGACCGGTGGGAGTCGCTGCAGGCGCTGGTCGACCTCGCCGGCGACGCGGGCACCGCCGACCTGACGGCCTTCGTCGAGGACCTCGAGCGCCGGGCCGCCGAGCAGCACGCCCCGGTGGCCGACGGCGTCACGCTGGCCACCCTGCACGCGGCGAAGGGCCTCGAGTGGGACGTGGTGCTGCTGTGCGGCATCCACGACGGTGCCCTGCCGATCAGCTACGCCGACACCCCGGCCGCGGTCGAGGAGGAGCGCCGGCTGCTGTACGTCGGGATCACCCGCGCTCGCCGCGAGCTGGTGGTCTCCTGGGCCAGCGCCCGCCAGCCCGGCGGCCGCGCCTCGCGCAAGCCCTCGCGCTTCCTGCGCCCGGTGCTGCCGTCGTCGTTCGAGGAGGTCGCCGGGGCGGGCACGCGGTCGAAGGGGAAGAAGTCGCGGCACGCGGTGCACTGCCGCGAGTGCGGGCGCCCGCTGGACTCGGCGGCCGAGAAGAAGGTCGGGCGCTGCGCCGACTGCCCGGCGTCCTACGACGAGGAGCTGTTCGAGCGCCTGCGCGAGTGGCGGCGCGGCCGGGCCGCGGCGGAGAGCGTGCCGGCGTACGTGGTGTTCACCGACGCCACGCTGCAGCTCGTCGCGGAGCACCAGCCCCGTGGCGCGGACGCCCTGCTGAAGGTGAGCGGGGTGGGCCGCTCGAAGCTGGAGAAGTACGGCGACGAGCTGCTCGCCGTCGTCGCGGGCGAGACGCCCGAGGCGGCGGCCGCAGCGGCCGCCGGGGGAGCCGGGGGAGCCGGGGGAGCCGGGGAGACCCTCGACGAGGGCTGATCCGGGCCCGCCGGAGACCGGCGGTGAAATGAGTCAGAAAATAGATTGCCCATGACGGGCGGGCGCGGGTAACTTCGTGCCCGTTCTGACCACGAGCGCGACGAGGGCCCTGGCACGGCCCGCGCACGAAGATCGACCGGAGGAGGTGGCACCCATGGAGAACACGACGATGACGTGGAAGGCGAGCGAGCTCGCCGGCGTCGGCACGTCCGCCTGCACGCGTCGCCACCTGACCCTCGGTGGCGAGGCCGGCCGGGTGGCCGGCCTGCGTCTGCGTGCGTACGACGCCATCCGTGGCGCCGTCGCGCCCGCCGCTGCCCCGCGCGGCTTCGCGTTCCCGGAGACCCCTGCCTGGAGTCCACCCGTCTGACACAGCTCAGTCGGCGCCTCCAGGCCACGGTCCCCCCACGGGAACCGTGGCCTTTCTGTTTTCCCGCCCAACCGACAGGTCGACGAAGGAGGTGACACGACATGACCGTCCACGAGCTGGTGCCCGACGCGGCACTGCCCACCCTCGGGGCGCTGCACGACGCCGCCGACCAGGTGGACCCCCGGCTGCTGCCGTGCCGCAGGGGGGACGCCGAGCTGTGGTTCGCGGAGTCGCCCGGCGACGTCGAGGCGGCGAAGGCCCTGTGCCTCGACTGCCCCGTGCGGGCCCCCTGCCTCGACGGCGCCCTCGAGCGCCGCGAGCCGTGGGGCGTGTGGGGCGGAGAGCTCTTCGCCCAGGGCGTGGTGATCCCGCGCAAGCGCCCCCGGGGGCGCCCGCGGAAGAACCCCGTCGCGGCGTGAGCCCGCACCCGTCCGCGCAGCACCCGCACCACCCGCAGCACCACCCGCAGCACCACCCGATGACCCCCAGGAGGAACCGATGAACCTCGACCACCGTGTGCGTCCCCTCGGCGACGACCGCGTCGCCACCCCGACCCGCCAGGACGTGACCGCGTCGTGACCACCGCCCTGCAGCCCCAGACCTCCAGCACCCAGGACAGGAACACCGAGATGCAACTGCTCAACGAAGAACTGGCCCGAGCACAGTCAGCCGAGCTGCTCCTTGAGGCGGAGCAGCGCCACCAGGTCCAGCGCCTCGTCGCGGCGCGTCGCCTCAGCCGCAAGGCCGAGGTCGTCGCCGCCCGCGCGCGGCTCAAGCTGGCCCGCTCGCTCTGAGTCGACGGCTGCCGTCCCGTGACGGCGGCCCAGCCTCGGACGCACCTCCGTCACGAGCCCGTCGGGAAGGTCCCGGCGGGCTCGTGCCGTTCCTCCACCTCGTGCTGCTCGTCCGCCTCGTCCCGTTCCTCCACCTCGTCCCAGCTGCAGCCGCACCAGGGGTGGCGCGCCCAGGGCGTGCGGGCCGGCATCGCCCCGTCGAGGTCGACCGTGGCCGACCAGGTGGTGGGCAGCCCGCCGTCGACGAAGCGCAGCACGTCGCTGACCGCCCACCCGACCGCCCATCGCGCCAGCCCGGGGTCGACGGGCGGCGGGACGAGGCCGGGAGCGCTCGCCGCGGCCTGGCTGACGACGAGCGGGTAGCGGGGGTCCTCCTCGCTGCGGCCGGCGTCCACGCAGCGCTGGCACGCGGTCGTGCCGGCCACCACGAAGGGCCCCAGGCGCGCCCCGCCCGCGCGCAGCACGACCACCAGGTGCGGCTCGTCGCGGCGCACCAGCTCGTCGACCACCGCGCGGTCCAGCTCACCCACCGCGACGTGCACGGTGCACACGGGGGCGCGCGTCGTCGTACCCGCGCCCGTACCCGCGCCCGCACCATCACCGGCGGGGCGGACGAGCGCCTCCTCGAGCGCGTCCTCGATCGCCGAGCGCCACGGCTCCGCACCCGTGACCCGCACGCGGGCGTCGCGCCGACCGTGCAGGCGGTCCGCGGCGTCGGCCGGGTGGTCGGCCCACAGTGCGCTGACGGCCGAGCGTCGGGTGCCATCACCCGCGGTGCCGAGGGCGGCGAGGAGCGCGTCCGCGTCGACCAGCAGCCCCGCCTCGGCGAGGCGCCGGTGGGCGTCCCGGGCGGAGGGGGCGTCGGGCGTCGGGCCCGCCCCGGCGGTGTGCAGCGCGACGAGGTGCTCCCGCACCGCGTCGGTCGCGGGGAGCAGCGCCCGCTCGGGGCCGTCGACCCCGACCTGCAGGTGGCCGTCGCCGCGCCGCACCGGGACCCAGCCGGGGCGCAGCACGGCCCGTCGCGGCGCCACGTCGGTCCCACCCACCCCAGCGGTCGCCCCGGCAGCCACCCCGGCGGCGACCCCGCCTCGTCGCTCGTCCTCGCGCACGTCCACGACGACGAGCCTGGCACGGGCCGCGGCGGTGCGCCGTGCGCTCTCCACAGGGCACGGGGCGGCGCCCGGGGCCGCCCGCGTGGCGCGGGTCACGCCGTCGTCCCCGCCCGGGGCTAGCCTGCCGACCATGACGGACACCCCCGGGGCCGGCGCCCCCACCACGACCGAGCTGCCCCACCTGCGGGTCGAGCGGTACGACGACGGCGTCGTCGTGCTCGTCCTCGACAACCCCGACCAGCGCAACGCCATGTCCGCCCCGATGTCGGCGTCGTGGCAGCAGGCGGTCGACGGCCTGGTGGGGGACCGCGACGTCCGGGCGGTGGTCGTGCGCGGCGAGGGCTCGGCGTTCTGCTCCGGGGGCGACCAGAGGTGGATCGCGGGCGATCCCGAGGCGTCGGTCGACGACCTGCGCGCCCGGATGCTGCCGTTCTACCGGGGGTGGCTGTCGATCCGCCGCCTCGAGGTGCCCACCATCGCGGCCCTCAACGGCGCCGCCATCGGCGCCGGGCTCTGCGTGGCGCTGGCCTGCGACATCCGCTACGCCGCCCGTGGCGCCAAGCTGGGCGTGCCGTTCGTGAACCTCGGCATGCACCCGGGCATGGCCGCGACCTACCTGCTGCCCGACGTGGTGGGTCCCGCTCACGCGCGGGACCTGCTGCTGACCGGGCGTCTCGTCGCCGACGAGGAGGCCCTCGCGCTCGGCCTGGTCTCGCGCGTCATCGAGCGCGAGACCTTCGTCGACGAGGTGCTCGCCGCGGCCCACGCGGTCGCGGCCACCGCGCCGGTGCCGAGCCGCCTGACGACGCTGGCGCTCCGGTCGCGCCACGCCGACATCGAGGCCGGGCTGCAGTGGGAGGCGATGGCCCAGCCGATCACCCTGGCCACCGAGGACCTGCAGGAGGGGATCGCCGCGGCGCGGGAGCGTCGTACCCCGGTCTTCCGCGGCCGCTGAGCGAGAGCGAGGCCCCCGGCCGTCGTGGCGCCGCCGGCCTTCCCCTTGCCTGCGGAGCACGACGGACCCGGGGGCCTCGTCGCCCTCCACGCTAGGGGGTGGTGACCCCCCGGTCAACGGCGACGCCGGGCGCGGTCGTCCACCCCTGTGGACGAACCTGTGGAGGACGTGTGGACGAGGGGCCGCGGTCCGTGGAGGAGCGTGCCCGGGGCGGGGAGGCACCTGGGGAGCGTGCCCGCGGCGGACCGTCGACGACCACCGCTGACCTGCCAGGATGGTCGTCCACACCCTGGGGAGGAGAGCCGACGGTGACGCAGAGCTACGACGGGGGTCCGGTGGCGGCGCTGCGCCGCATCGCCTTCCTCCTCGAACGCGCCCGCGAGGACACCTACAAGGTGAAGGCCTACCGGGCCGCCGCGGCCGCGCTGCTCGACCTGCCGCCCGAGGAGCTGGCGCGCCGCGCGGGCGACGGCACCCTCACCGACCTGCCCGGCGTCGGCCGCAGCACCGCCCGCGTCGCCGAGGAGGCCGCCCGCGGGGAGCTGCCCGCCCGCCTCGCCGAGACCGAGGAGCGGTACGGCGGACCCCTCACCGCCGGCGGGCACGACCTGCGCCGGGCCCTGCGCGGCGACCTGCACTCCCACTCGGACTGGTCGGACGGCGGCTCGCCCATCGAGGAGATGGCGATGACGGCGATGGAGCTGGGCCACGACTACCTCGTGCTGACCGACCACTCGCCGCGCCTGCGGGTCGCGAACGGGTTGAGCCCCGCCCGCCTGCGGCGCCAGCTCGACGTGGTCGATGCGGTCAACGAGCACCTCGCCGACGGCGGCTTCCGGTTGCTCAAGGGGATCGAGGTCGACATCCTCGACGACGGTGCGCTCGACCAGGAGGACGCCCTGCTGGAGCGGCTCGACGTCCGGGTCGCGAGCGTGCACTCCAAGCTCGCCATGGACCCTGCGCCCATGACCCGCCGGATGGTGGCGGCGGTGCGCAACCCGTTCACGAACGTGCTCGGCCACTGCACGGGCCGGCTCGTGCGCGGCAACCGGGGCACCCGGCCGCCGTCGTCCTTCGACGCGCGGGCCGTCTTCGAGGCCTGTGCGGAGAACGACGTGGCGGTGGAGATCAACGCCCGCCCCGAGCGGCGCGACCCGCCCACCGCCCTGCTCGAGCTGGCCCGCGACGTCGGGTGCCTGTTCTCCATCGACTCCGACGCCCACGCACCGGGCCAGCTGGACCTGCAGGTCCACGGCTGCGAGCGGGCCGAGGAGGCCGGTATCAACCCCGACCGCATCGTCAACACGTGGACGCGGGAGCGTCTGACGTCCTGGGCGCGGCCCTCCTGACGCGCTAGCGTCCCCTCCATGGAGCCGGGGGCCGGCCCCGGCGCGGACCGGGGCGACGTCACGCCCGACGGCACGGGCCGCACCGGAGCCCGGCCAGACGTCGAGGTACGCCGCTCCCGTCGCCGACGGCGCACGGTCTCGGCGTACCGCGAGGGCGGCCGGATCGTCGTCCTCGTGCCCGCAGCGCTCAGCGACGCCGAGATCGAGCGCTGGGTGGCGGAGATGGTGCGGCGCATCGAGCGCTCGGACGCCCGCGCCCGCCCCAGCGACGACGAGCTGCTCGGTCGCGCACGCCGGCTCAGCGACCGCTACCTGGGCGGGATGGCGCGCCCCGCGTCCGTGCGGTGGGTGGACAACCAGCGCTCGCGCTGGGGCTCCTGCACCCCCGGGGACAGCACGATCCGCCTCTCCTCGCGGCTGCAGGGCATGCCGGCGTGGGTCGTGGACTACGTGCTCGTCCACGAGCTCGCGCACCTGCTCGTCCCCGGCCACGACGCCGACTTCTGGGCGTGGGTGGCGCACTACCCGCACGCCGAGCGCGCGAAGGGCTACCTGCTCGGTTACTCCGCCGCCGGGCGGCTGGAGCCGCCGCCGGGGGAGGAGCCCGACGACCTGGACGATCCCGCCGACCCCGCTGACCCCGACGGGTTCGACGCGCTCGCGGACGAGCCGGGTGACCCCGCAGCGGGCTCGGCGTCCGGCGTGCCCGGCACCGACTGAGCGCCCACCCGCGCCGTCAGCCGGGCGCGGGCGAACGTCACCGCCTCGACGAGGTCGGGCTCGGGGTCCGGCAGCGCGTCGACCGGCCACCACCGCACGTCGAGGGACTCCTCGCTCACGACCGGCTCGTCGGCGCCGTCGACGACGACGAGGAACCGCACGTCCAGGTGGTGCACGACGTCGTCGGGACCCAGCGTGGGGGGCCGGCAGAACGGCACCGGGTGCGCGGAGAGCTGCACCGGCGCCGGGTCCACCACCAGCCGGTGCGCCGGGAGGCCCGACTCCTCCGCGCTCTCGCGCAGGGCGGCCCCGGCCAGCGTCGTGTCACCGGTCTCGCAGTGCCCGCCGAGCTGGAACCACCGGCCGGCCTTGGCGTGCAGGGTGAGGAGCACGTGGTCGGCGGTCGCGTCGAGCACGACGGCGCTCGCCGTCACGTGGTCCGGGGCGGCGTGGCGGTACACCCCGTCGCGGTGCGCCCGCAGGTGCGCGACGTACTGCTCGCGCAGCGTCTCCTGGTGGGGGACCGGCGCGGCCCACGCCTCCAGCAGGGCCAGCGCGTCGGCGTGGAGGCTCACCCCGTGGGGCCGGGCCGCGTCGGGGGCTCCCCGCCGCCGTCCTCGTCGTCCTCCCCGTCGGTGCCGGCCTGCGGCTCGCCCTCCGGGCCGGCCAGCAGGTCACGCAGGGCGGCGTCGAAGTCGTCCTCGACGAGCTCGTCCGTGGTGAGCGCGTCCTCGCGGAACCCGAGCGGGTCGTCGAGGTCGGCGGCGCTCGGCAGCAGGTCGGGGTGCATCCACACGCCGTCGCGGCCCTCCGTGCCCTGACGGGTGCGCAGGGAGCCCCAGAGCGTCGAGGCGTCGCGCAGGCGGCGGGGCCGCAGCTCGAGGCCCACGAGGGTCGCGAACGTCTGCTCGGCGGGACCACCGGTGGCCCGGCGCCGGCGCACGGCCTCGGCGAGGCGCACCGCGTTCGGCATCCGCTCGGCGGTGGCCTGGCCGACGACCTCGTCGACCCAGCCCTCCACCAGCGCGAGGGTCACCTCGAGCCGCTCGAGCGCCGCCTTCTGCGCGGGGGACTGCTCGATCTCGAAGAGCCCGCCCTCCATGGCCTCCTGCAGCCCGGCCAGGTTGGTCGGGTCGAGGTCGCCGAGCTGGCTCTGCAGCTTCTGCTGGATGCCCTCGACGTCGATGTCGATGCCGCGGGCGTACGCCGCGACGGCCTCGACGAGGTGGCTCCGCAGCCACGGCACGTGCGCGAACAGGCGCTGGTGGGCGGCCTCGCGCAGCGCCAGGTAGAGCAGGACGTCGTCGGCGGGCACGTCGAGGCCCTCGGCGAAGGTGGCGATGTTGGCCGGCACGAGCGCAGCGCGACCGGTGGGGCCGAGCGGCAGGCCGATGTCGGAGGCGCTGAGCACCTCGCCCGCGAGCGTGCCGAGGCCCTGCCCGATCTGGGAGGCCAGCATGGCGCCGGTCGCCTTGGCCATCAGGTCGAGGATCGGTCCGCCCATCGCGCGGGCCTGCTCGGGCAGCGCGTTGCCGAGGGAACCGACGGCCTGCTCGGCCATGGGCTCGACGAGCACCTTCCAGACGTCGGTCGTGCCCACGACCCACTCCGCGCGGCTCCACGCGGCCGTCGAGGTGACGCCGCTCGGGAAGTCGGTCGCCGCGTCCAGCCACAGGTCGGCGAGGCGCACGGCGTCGGCCACGGCCGAGACCTGGCCGCTGGTGGGCGACGGGTCGGGGGAGGAGGCCACCTGTCGGCGGGCGAGATCCACCGCGACCGGCCAGTTGATGGGGCCGTCGTGCGGCTGCATCATCGCCTGCACCTGCTGCATCAGGCCGGAGAGGTCGGGCATGCCGCCCCCACCGCCACCGAGGAACGCGCCGAGGCCGCTGCCGGAGAAGAGGGCCTCGAAGGGGGTCCCGCGGAACGGGTTCTCGCCGTCGCCGGGTCGGTCGCCGCCGGGGTCGCCGGGCTCGTCGCTCATGGTGCAACGTTACTCCGGCACGCACGGCCCGCGACCGGCCGAGGACGGGCGCGGGTCCGGGTGTGCGGGTCCGGGTGTGCGGGTCCGGGTGTGCGGGGTCACTACGATCGGACGGGTGAGCCCCGAGGTGTCCGCCGCCCCCGCCGCCGTCGTGCGTCTCGTGGGCCTGCGCGAGCAGGCCCTGGACCTGGCGGAGGTGGTCGCCGCGCTCGACCACCCGGCGTCGGGCGCGATCGACCTCTTCGTCGGGCGGGTGCGCGACCACGACGGCGGTCGTGGCGTGACCGGGCTGGGGTACGTGGCGCACCCCGGCGCCCAGGCCGCCCTCGAGGCGGTCTGCGCGGAGGTCGCGGCCGACTTCGACGTGCAGGCGGTCGCGGTGCTGCACCGCGTGGGCGACCTGGCGATCGGTGACGCCGCAGTGGTCCTGGGCACGGCGGCCGCGCACCGCGGCACCGCCTTCGACGCGTCCCGCGCGCTCATCGACCGGCTCAAGGAGCGCGTGCCGATCTGGAAGCACCAGCTGTTCGCCGACGGCGACGACAGCTGGGTGGGCACGCCGTAGCGCCTGCCCGGTCGGGGGCGGCGCCCGCCGTACCCTCACCGGGTGGAGATCCTGCTCTGGCTCGTGCCGCCCGTCGTCGTCACCCTGGGGGCGATGGTGTGGGTGACGTGGCTGGACCGCGACCGTCCCGCGCCCGACCGCCACGAGCAGGTACGCCGCCTCGGCGACGCCCTGCGCCGGCCGCCGGCCGCCGGCTACGCGGTGCCCGGCGAGGCGCGGCGCGACCGCAGCAGCGGCGTCGCGGTGCGACGGCGCGAGGCCGGCTGAGCGACGCCCCGGTCGCCGGGTGCCGTCGGGTGTCGGGCGATGACCGCGTCCTTGCGGCCATTTGAGAGGGTGGGGCCCATGAAGCAGCGGACCCTGGCGGGCGTCGTGGCGGTGCCGCTCGTCGTCGGGCTGTGGTCCGCCGCGCTGTTCCTCCCCGCCCCGTTCGTCACCTACTACCCGGGCACGACGGCCGACCTGCTGGGCGAGAGCGACGGCACGCCGATCGTCGAGGTCGAGGAGCACGAGAGCTTCCCGCCGGAGTCCGGCGAGCTGCGGATGACCACCGCGAGCATCACCCGCCCGGAGACGCAGCTGGCCCTGGTGCAGGCCCTCTCGGCGTGGCGCGACCCCGACGCGGCGGTGCGCCCCTACGACAGCGTGTACGACGAGGACGAGGACAACGCGACCAGCGAGATGATCTCGACGGCCCAGATGACGGGCTCGGTCGACGTCTCGATCGCCGTCGCCCTCGCGGCCCTCGACATCGACTTCACGGCCAACGTGCAGGTCGGCGGCGTGCGCGTCGGCTACCCGGCCGAGGGCCTGCTGCAGCCGGGGGACGTCGTGCGCAGCATCGGCGGTCGGGCCGTGACCGCCCCGGCCGAGATCGGTGAGGTCGTCCAGCGCGCCGGGGTCGGGGCCCGCCTGGCCGCGACCGTCGAGCGCGACGGCGAGGAGCGCGAGGTGGAGATCGTCCCCGTGGAGGAGGACGACCGGGCCGTCATCGGGATCACCCCCGTCCAGGGCTACGACTTCCCCTTCCCCGTGCGGCTGACCCCGCCGGCCGGCATCGGCGGCTCGAGCGCCGGCACGATGTTCGCGCTCGCCGTCTACGACTACCTGACGCCCGGGGACCTCACCGGCGGCCTGCACGTGGCGGGCACCGGCACCATCTCGCCGGAGGGCGAGGTGGGCCCGATCGGGGGCATCGCCCAGAAGATCCCCGGGGCCCGCGACGACGGGGCCGCGGTCTTCCTCGTGCCCGTCGACAACTGCGGCGAGGCCCTGGGGGCCGCCAACGGCGACGTCCGCCTCGTCGCCATCGACACCTTCGACCGCGCCGTCGAGACGCTCACGGCGCTCGCTGACGACGTCGACGCCGACGTGCTGACCTGTGAGGACGTGACCCGGTGACGGAGCAGACCGACCGCCCCGAGCAGCCCGACCAGCCCGGCCCGGGCGCCGACGACGCGCCCGCGCTCGAGCGCGACCTCGCCGCCGAGCTCGACACGGACCCGGCCCTGGCCGCCGCCGTCCTCGAGCTGGAGTCGCACGCCGCGACGGCGGGCTGGGACCAGCCCGCCCGCCTCTACGCCCTGGTCGACACCGGCCTGCTCGTGGCGCAGGCGCCCGAGCTGGCCGCCAGCGCCGGCCTCGACGACGCCAGCGCGGAGGGGTCGCTGACCCCGGTGGAGCAGGACGAGCTGCCCGGCGGGCCCGGTGCGTTCGAGCGCGCCGTCGCCGACATCTCGTGGCCCCCGGCCGTCGCCGGGTGCGCCGCCGTGCTCGAGCGGCTCGTGCTGCCGCCCGAGGTCGACCCCGAGATCCCCCAGGACCCGGCGGAGGCCGACGCCTTCGCCCGCGCCCACCCCCTGCGCCAAGAGGTGCGCATGGTCGTGGGCGTCACGCGAGCGGGGGCGGCGTACTGCGCCCTGCGCATGCGATCGCACGACGACGAGCAGTCGGTGGTCGGTGGACCCGACCTGGTGCCGGGACTCGTCCAGCTGCTGGCCACCACCCTCGACGAGGAGAACCGAGACACGTGAGCGACCTTTTCGACTCCGGCCCCCGGCCGCCCCGCGGCGGCCCGCGCACGAGACCGGCCCCCTCGGGTCGTTCGCGCGCACTGCTCATCACGGCGGGAGTCGTGGTCGCCGGTCTCATCGCGCTCGCGGGCTTCTCGTCGTTCTGGACCGAACGCCTGTGGTTCGACTCCGTGGGCTACTCCGACGTGTTCTCGACGCTGGTGTGGACCCGCATCGCGCTGTTCGCCGTGTTCGGCCTGCTCATGGCCGCGGCCGTGACGACCAGCATGTGGCTGGCCTACCGCTTCCGGCCCGTCTTCCGCCCGGCCTCGCCGGAGCAGACGAGCCTCGACCGCTACCGCGAGGCGGTCACGCCGGTACGCCGGTGGCTGCTCGTGGTCATCGGCCTGCTCATGGGCGTCTTCGCCGGCACCTCGGGCGCCGGTCAGTGGCGCAACTTCCTGCTGTGGCGCAACGGCAAGTCCTTCGAGGAGACGGACCCCTACTTCGGCAAGGACCTGGGCTTCTACGTCTTCGACCTGCCGTGGTTCCACTTCGTCACCGACTTCGTGCTGGCCATGCTGGTCGTCTCGGCCATGGGCGCGGTCGTCGTGCACTACCTCTTCGGCGGCATCCGGCTGCAGGCCGCGACCGACAAGCTCTCGAGCGCCGCGCAGGTGCAGCTCTCCGTGCTCGTCGGCCTGCTCGTCCTGGTCAAGGGGCTCGACTACTACCTCGACCGCTTCGACCTGCTGACCGGCACCGGCGGCTACATCGACGGCATGGGCTACACCGACGAGAACGCGGTGCTGCCGGCGAAGAACATCCTCATGGGCATCGCGGTGATCTGCGCGATCCTCTTCTTCCTCAACGTCTGGCGCCGCACGTGGATGCTGCCGAGCGTGGGCCTCGGCCTGCTCGTGCTGTCCTCGATCCTGCTCGGCATGATCTGGCCCGCGATCATGGAGCGCTTCCAGGTGCTGCCGTCGCAGGCGGACCGGGAGGCGCCGTACATCGAGAAGCACCTCGCCGCGACCAAGGACGCGTACGGGATCGACGACGTCAACATCGACGACTTCGACGCCGAGACCGACCTGACGAACCTGTCGGAGGACTCGCGGGCGCAGCTGGCCAGCACCGTCGCCAACAGCGGCGGCGTGCGCCTGGTGGACCCGGCGGTCGTGCCGCAGACCTTCCAGCAGCTGCAGCAGGTGCGCGGCTACTACACGGTCTCGGACGTGCTCGACGTCGACACCTACGAGATCGACGGCATCGAGCGCGACGTCGTGCTCGGCGTGCGCGAGCTGAACCAGGCGGGCATCTCGGAGGGCAGCCAGAACTGGGCCAACCTCCACACCGTCTACACGCACGGGTACGGCGTCATCGCCGCCTACGGCAACCAGAAGCGCGCGGACAACGCGACGATCGTGCCGGAGGCCCCGGCGTGGGCCGAGCGCGACCTTCCGCCGGTCGGCGACCTCACGGACATCTCGGGAGAGGACGGCTACGAGGGCCGTATCTACTTCGGCGAGAACAGCCCGTCGTACTCGATCGTCGGCAAGGGCAGCGAGGGCGCGAACGACGTCGAGCTCGACCTGCCGCGGGGCAACGAGGGCGGGACCACCACGACGTACGACGGCGCCGACGGCGTCGAGGTCGGTGGCCTGTTCCACAAGCTGCTGTACGCGGTGAAGTTCGGCGAGCCGAACATCGTGCTGTCGGACCGGGTCAACGAGAACTCCCGGATCCTCTACGACCGCGAGCCGGGCCGCCGGGTCGAGAAGGTCGCCCCGTGGCTGACGGTCGACGGCGACGCGCTGCCGGCCGTGGTGGACGGCAAGGTCGTCTGGATCGTCGACGGCTACACGACGACGGACCAGTTCCCGCTGTCGAACCGCGAGTCGTTCGACGAGATGACCGACGACGCGCTGCAGAACGACAACCCGTTCCAGACGGTGCCGACCGACGACATCAACTACATCCGCAACGCGGTGAAGGCGACCGTCGACGCGTACGACGGCACGGTCACCCTCTACGCGTGGGACGAGGACGACCCCATGCTGCGGTCGTGGATGGACTCGTTCCCGGGCACGGTGCAGCCGCGCTCGGAGATCCCCGAGGGCCTGCTGAACCACATGCGCTACCCCGAGGACATGTTCAAGGTGCAGCGCTTCCAGCTGGCGTCGTACCACGTGGACGACGCGGGCGACTTCTACGAGGGCAACGACCGCTGGCAGGTGCCGGTCGACCCGAACAACGACCGGAGCCTGCAGCCGGCGTACCGGCTCTCGGTGCCGTCGGGTGACCAGGTCGAGCCGGACACGTTCTCGCTCACCAGCGTCTACACGCCGGCCAACCGCCAGAACCTCGCGGCCTTCGTGCAGGTGGACGGCGACGCCTCCTCCGACACGTACGGCGAGTTCCGCGTGCGGCGCCTGAGCTCCAGCAGCCAGGTGGCGGGTCCCGGGCAGATCGCCAACCAGATCCAGTCCGACCAGGGCGTGACGGACGCGCTGTTCCCGTACCGCCAGGGCGAGGTCCGGCCCGTGTTCGGCAACCTGCTGACCCTGCCGGTGGGGGAGAGCCTGCTCTACGTGCAGCCGCTCTACTCGATCCGCACCGCCGGTGACGGCAACTACCCCGTGCTCCGCTTCGTGGCCGTCTCGTTCGGCGACGACAACGTCGGCATCGGGCAGACGCTGGCGCAGGCGCTGGGCGACGTCCTGGGCGTCTCGCTGGACGACGGACCGGTGGCACCGCCGTTCGACCCGGACGACCCGGACGCTCCCGAGGAGCCGACCGAGCCGACCGGCACGGTCGAGCAGCGGATCGCCACCGCCCTCAGCGAGGCGGACCGGCTCTTCGCGGCCGCCGACGCCGCGCTCGAGGAGGGCGACCTGGGCACCTACCAGGACAACATCCGCGACGCGCAGGCGCTGATCGAGGACGCGCTCGAGCTCGCCGCGCAGCTGCCGGGTGCCGGTGCCGCCGCTGAGGGCGAGCCCTCCGCGGACGCCACGGCGGACCCGTCGGCCGAGGCCACGGAGCAGCCGGCCGAGCCGTCGGCCGAGCCCACGGAGTGACCGGTCGGGGGTGGGTGACCGGTGTCACCCACCCCCGATTTGGCACCGTGCGGGTGGTCGCGTAACGTTCTGTTCACCGACGCGGGGTGGAGCAGCTCGGTAGCTCGCTGGGCTCATAACCCAGAGGTCGCAGGTTCAAATCCTGCCCCCGCTACAAAAAGAAACAGCAGGTCAGGGGCGGTTTCCGGAGAGATCCGGAAGCCGCCCCTGATTCGCGTTTTCGGCGCTTGTCCGCAACCTGTCCGCAGTCGTTGCCGTGTGACGTCGGTCCCGACGGCCGTGGATCTGCGTGGATCCGAGTGGACGGACTGGGAAATCTCGTCCGTGAAATGTCCGCGGCCGAACTCCGGTGGCAGAGCCATGATGACGACATGGACGGCGACGGGGAGTAATGGCTTCGGCTCGATGAGGCCGCTGACCGCCTCGGCCTGCCGCGACCGTCGGTCGAAGGGCTCCTCGGCCAGAGGATCCTGGTTGGCCGTCCCTCTGCGGGCGGCGTGATCATCCGGGAAGCCGATCTGGATGTCTTCTGTGCGCAGCGAGTTGCCAGGCAGCGCGAGGCCCTGGATGAGCTGCGGGCTCTCGAGGACTTGTTGGACCGGATCTGACGCGCCGGACCAGTTGTCTTCCTATCCCGGAAGCTCGGCGAACCTCTGGGAGCAGGTGGGGCATTCGGGCAGGGCTTTGTGATCCTGGGTCGGCACGAAGAACGTGCCGCAGAGCGCCCGCACGGCAGTGCCCTCGATCGTGCTTCCAGCCAGGTGCTTTCGATGGCTGAAGTGGCTCACGGATCCTGGCGCGGATGTGGCCAACGTGCCCGAGCGGACGTGTTCATCGAGCGCAGTGAGACGCTCAGTCCAGGCCCCGACTTCGCCGATGTTGGAGTACGTGTCCTTGTATCGGTCCCAGCGCTGTTCTGGCGGGTCGATGGAGTTCAGGACTCGAGCAGTCAGTTGCCACATCAGGTTGCTCCATGCGAATCCTGCGGCTGGCACGATCTCGACGACGACCTCATCGGCCACGTAGTCGTCGTCCCTGACGGCGATTACCGAGATCTCGACCTGGGCGAGCCCGCCCTTGCCGGGGATCGGATGCTCGACCGCCAGCTGCGCGGCGCCTCCTTCGTGAATGGTGCGCAAGACGTCCCTGACGAGCCTTTGGACGCCGAGCTCCCACTCTGTCATCAGACGGGCTGCCGTCTCCTGCTTGAGTAGGCGAATGTCGTCCTTGGAGGGGAGCCAGTCGCTGATGTCGCCAGAGTCGTTCTCACGCTGGACGCGCTGGTAGAAGTCGTCGCGGTCCTGGTGCCCGCCTTTGGCCAGGCCGGCGACGACTAGCCAGCACACGCCGGTTTCGTCGTCCTGCCAGACGCCGCCTCGCCACTGTGACTGCTTGATCTCGAGGAGTCGCAGCTGCGCCGCGCTGGCGACCGGACCCACGTAGTTGTCGTGCGCCGCGTCCGGACCGAAGGATTCGGTTGCCTTCGCGATGATCGGGTGTGGCAGCTCGCTCACCGGATGCAGTTCGCTGTGCTGCCCGGCTGCGATCCTTCGCTGCGGGACAGGGGAGTCCCAGCCCGACGTCAGGTCCTCCTTGAGCACGCGAAGCGTGGGACGGGCTCGACGGTTGTGCACCCGCCCATCTTGCCGAACGGTGCCGACGAAGATCGCCAGACCCGCTCAAGTCAGAGCAGGTCGGCGATCTCGTCGGTCGCGGCGGCAGCGGTCTGGCGCTGGTGGGCGAAGCGCTCGGCGAGCTCACGGCGGTCGCGCTGGCGCTGCTCTTCGAACTGGAGCAGGTCGGGAACGCGGATGCGACGATCGCGGCCGACGCGATGGAACACGATCTCTCCGCGGTCGAGCAGCTTGTAAAGGTGCGTGCGGCTCATGCCGAGTCGCTCGGCAGCTTGGCTGGGTGTCACGGTCTGAGAGCCGTCGATGACGACGACGACGTCGTCGCCTTCGCGCACGCAACGACTCAGGCTCATCAGGACATCGCGAAGCTCGGGACCAGCGGTTTCGGCGAACTTGTCGAGTTCGTCGAGCTGGTCGGCAGGGATGTTGGAGGTCTCAAGAGTCTTCATGGGTGCACCTACGTTGGAGGTAGTGTCACAGGTGATTCAGATGACACAGATGACACTAGGTTAGCTCGGGGTCCGACGCAATCGAAATCCTTGCGTTGTGCATCACGTCGCCCACGTGCTGAGCGCCTCGAGTTGATGGTCCTCGATGCCTCTGCGGGGCGCGATCCGGATGATGAGGCAATCGTGGCCGCGGAGCAGCCGCATCGCGTCGCTCCGCGTGTTCCAGTCGTCGAGCCACGCGAACGGCCGGTCGCCGACGTAGGCGAGGATGGCACTCGCCTTCGGGCTCTCGAACGGCGCGTCCTCCAGTGCTCGCGTGGCGTCGAGTGGCACCACGGGCAGCGACGCCAGGCCCAAGCGTTGCGCGACGCCGTTCGCTCCCTCGTTCCAGGTCGTGGCCCAGGCCAAGTCGTACCTGTCGGCGAGGGCGAAGAGGCGCCGTGCGCCAGAAAGGTGGACCTGCATGTGGCTCAATATCTGCAGATCGGTGAACCCGGGGAGCCGTTCGTCCCGGTGATTGTAGGGCGAGAGGAAGCCGTCGACGTCGATCAGGAGCAGTGGTCGCTCGGCGGATCTCTTGCGGGGATGTTCGGCGATGGTCGTCCAGCCGATGCCGGAGTGGTCGATCACCTTCGGTCGGCGGTCGATCACGACGTACTGCCGTTCGGGGTCCAGGTGTCCGCACTCGGCCACCAGTGCACGGACAGCCTCTGGGTCAGGAATGGAGCCGTCGCTGACCAAGCGGGGGAGGATGATCGTCGGAGCTCCGCTTTGGACCAGGGTCCCGCCGACGGCCCACGGACGGTCGTGAGCGGCGGCCCATTCAAGGACCTCGAAAGCGGCATGCCCGCCGGCGGGCGCGAAGCGACCGCCCCAGGCGAGAATCGTGTGCTCGGTCCGTACGACGATCCCGGTGCCGTCGGCCCAGAGGAGCTCGAAGTCCGTCTCCTCATCGGACCAGCGTTGCAGCACCGCGGGGTCGGTCACGTTCATGCACTCGTAGGCGTTCTCGATCGCCTCCGGCGACGCATGCTCGCCGACGTGCCGGATCGTGGGCTCGCTCAAGGGTGTGGCCTGTCGAGTGTCCGGGCCATGACGCTCACGGCGCCGGTTCGCACGAGCTGGTCGATCGCGATGACGGCGATGAGCGCGTGCTCGTGGCAGAGATTCGCCGGCTCACGCCAGTCGACTGCCTCTCGGAGCAGGTCACGGAGCTCAGTGACCCGCGCGAGGGTCGCCAACCCCTGTGGAATCGAGCCTGCGTTGACCGCCCGCTCGAGGAGTTCGGCCAGCACGGCAGCCCCGCCCTTGTTGATGGACGGCGACTTGTGCTGCGCGAGTCGATGTTGAAGCTCGCGGCGGATGCTGTCCGCCGTCGGCGTACCGGCTGAGGATGGCGAACGACAGGTCCAGCAGACCCAGGTCGTCACGTTTCCGCTACGCCCGGCGGGCAGCTTGAAGATCCGCCCCGCCGACCTCAATGGGTCCGCCGCACAGCGGGCACGTGCCGGGTCATGGGCGTTCGGCAATTGCGTGCCCAGGACCTGCGTTCTCCTGATTCTGTCGGGCCGGCCCCATAGAGTTTCGAGAGGAGCGAGGGAGTGAAGGGAAACCGAGTGGCAACGTCAGATCAGTTCATTGTCGACAACACAGCAGAGGATTGGAAGGCACTCCAGTACGTCCGCGAGTGGTGCGACATCAGCTCGGCGATCGACATCGCCACCGGTCACTTCGAGATCGGAGCGTTCCTCGCGCTCGACGGTGCCTGGCAGAAGGTTGAGAAGATCCGCCTTCTCATCGGGGGCGACACCAGCCGCACCACAGCCGACGCCATTGCAGCCGCCCTCGACACCTCCATTCTCGAGGAACGACAGAACGGTGACGCCTTCCTCACCGGGGTGGACGCCGTCGTTGACGGCATCCGCGCCGGCAAGATCGAGATTCGGGTCTACAAGCCCAAGAAGTTCCATGCGAAGGCCTACATCACCCACAGCAAGCTGAAGGTCGTCGGCTCGGCAGCGCTCGTCGGCTCTTCCAACTTCACCCGCCCCGGGTTGACCCAGAACGTCGAGCTGAACGTGAAGTTCCAGGGTCCCGAGGTGGCCGACCTCCAAGAGTGGTACGAGAGCCACTGGGACGAGGCCACGCCGGTCAACCCCGAGCTGCTCGCCGTGCTTGAACACAATGTGCGTGAATTCACCCCTTTGGAGGTCTACGCCAAGGCGCTGCACGCGCTGACCGCGAACGTCGATCCCACCGACAAGTCGTGGGAGGAGTCCGACTCCGTCATCTACCCCCTGCTCGCGCCCTACCAGCAGGAGGGATTCCACTCGCTGATCGAGATGTCACGACGGTGGAACGGTGGCTTTCTCACCGACGGCGTCGGACTGGGCAAGACGTTCGTCGGGCTGATGCTGACGGAGTACTTCGCCGTGCGCCATCGCAAGAACGTCCTCATCATGGCGACGAAGACCGGCCAGGACGCCGTGTGGAACCCAGAGCTCAAGGAGAAGCTGCCCGAGCTGTTCGGACAGTTCTCCAACGTGCTCGTCCGAGCCCACACCGACCTCACGACACAGAAGGGTGCCGACGAGATCGAGCATCTGGCAAAGCGCGCCGACGTCATCATCATCGACGAGGCGCACAATTTCCGGAACCACGGCAAGAACCCGACGGACGAGAACCCATGGGGATCGCGCTGGTGGCGGATGCACGAGATCTGCAGGCGGAAGACCGTCTTCCTTCTCACGGCAACCCCAATCAACAACTCACTCTTCGACCTTGTGCACCAGGCTGAGCTCTTCACCGGGGTCGATGCCGACAGCCACTTCGCGAGCATCGGTATCAACAGCCTGCGGAAGTACGTCGTCAGCCTCGAAAAGCCGTTCAAGACGGCAGTGCCAGATGCCACTGCGATCGCGGATCTCATGGCGAAGGACAAACTGTTCCAGTCGATCATCCACCAGAACAGCCGCAAGTATGCCGTCGAGAGTTCCAAGGTCGTCGGCGGCTCGGAGGTCGTCTTCCCCGAGACACAGGTGCCCCGAGTTGTGCCCTACGAGTTCGGGACGCTCTACTCCCCGCTCTTCACCGAGTTGCAGAACGCTTTCAGCCGCGCCACCCCCCTCTTCGTGCTGCCGATGTACTACCCCTTGGCGTTCTCGACCAACAAGGACGTCGACACCCGAGCGGAGAACCGCCAGCGGCAGGTGGTTGCCCTCATCCGCACCATCTTCCTCAAGCGGTTCGAATCGAGCCTCGCCGCATTCGCGGGCTCTTGCCTCGACCTGTCGGCCAAGGTACTCGGCTGGCTCGACGTGAATACGAAGGTGGATCCGGATCAAGAGAGCCGGCTGACTATTTGGCGTGCCGCAAATGAGCCGACACTCCAGGCGATCCACGACCGCTACCGCGCAACGCTGGATGAGGTGTGGCGCGAGGAGGACCTCACCGAAGAGGAGCTCAACGAACTCGATTACTACCTCGTCGGCGGTGAGTACAGGTTGCAGGACATGATCGACGCGGCCTTCGACGATCTCGATCAGCTCGCGCGCTTCATGGATCTGATCCTGGGTGGCGCAGGCGTGGACGACAAGTACCTCAGCCTCCGCGACCTCCTCATCGGTCAGTCCAAGGGGTCGAAGGAGAAGTTGGACAAGGCCGTCTTCACGCCCGAGTTCCGCAACGAGCCCGTGATCGTCTTCACCGAGTTCGCGGACACCGCCCGCTACCTCGAGGAGCAACTCCGAAAGGATGGCCTGGTCGACGTCGATCGCATCGACGGCACACGTGGCAACGACCGCTACGCGATGATCAAGCGGTTCGCGCCCTTCTACAACAAGGTCTCCGCAGCCGACCGCAAGAAGCTCGCGCCACTCCGTGTACTGGTATCCACCGACGTGCTGAGTGAAGGAGTGAACCTCCAGGACGGCAGCCTTCTCGTGAACTACGACATCCATTGGAACCCTGTCCGCCTGATGCAGCGCATCGGTCGCGTCGATCGCCGGATGAACCCACAGATCGAAAAGGAACTGATCAAGGAGAGGCCCTCAGCGAAGAAGTCGCGCGGCCACATCCAGATCCGAAACTTCCTGCCTCCGGCAGAGATCGAAACTCTGCTCACGCTGTACAGCCGCGTCCAGAGCAAGACGCTCATGATCTCCAGCACGCTCGGTATCCCGGGCGGCAAGCTCATCGACGAGTCCGACGTGTACGACGACGTGAAGGTCTTCCAGGCATTCAAGGACGAGTACAACGGGGACGTCGCCCCCATCGAAGAGCTACGTCTCAAGTGGCTCAACCTGGTCAGAGAGAACCCCAACCTGCACGAACTCGTCACGCGCCTGCCCGATGGCATCTCCACGGCCAAGGTGGGCAAGCCCTCCGGCGTGTTCATCTGCCGCCGCGTCCCCGTGCTCACCAAGGCGGCCGACGACGACAGCGAGGCCGAGTGGACGATCGAACCGGGTGAGATCGAGTGGGCGCTCCGTACTGCCGAGGGCGTCGAGCGCGCCCTACACGCGGTCGACGGAGCGATCGTCGCCGAACCCAGCACGCCGCCCGCCGCGTTCAGCGACCGCTCGAAGCTGTACCCAGCGCTGCGCGAGTTCGAGAGAAACGAGACCAAGAGGCTTCGCAAGGAGACCCAGTTGCCGATGGATGCTCCGACGCCGAAGACGATCTGCTGGATGGAAGTGCGATGACTGCCAACGAGAGCCGCCTCCGGCAACTTCTCAAGGCCGCACCGAAGTCAACTGACCACCTCCTGACCCTGCTGCTCGACGGCCTCGACTGGCCGATCCCCGACGGCCTCACCTGGGACGACCTCCAACTCGAGTGGGAACCGGAGGAGCTCCACCTTGATCCGGAAAAGGTCGCGAGGCTCAAGCACATCTCTCAGATTCCGCAGCTTAAGAAGGATCAGGCGTTTGGCGTCTGGGTGTTGGAGTTCGACGGCGGCCGCTTACCAGTCGGCGCGATCCGCCGCCTCGTACAGCGTCTCGTCAAGAACGAGCGCGCCCGCAAGGGCAGCGGCACCCACGCCCAATGGGATCTTCCTGACCTGTTGTTCTTCTGCCTCTCCGAAGGCAACGAGCACCTCCTGCACGTCGTCAACTTCCGCGAGAAAGACGGCAAGCGCGTTCTCAATGTCCTTTCCTGGAGCAACGAGCCGACCTCGGCCCGACTTGACCTCCTGGTACGCCGTGGCGTGCCTGACCTGTTCTGGAATTCCCCGAATGGCCCCAAGATCGTCCTGAGTCCGGAATTCGGCAAGGGATTTCGGGGCTACCGTGAGGGCATCCGGTCAGCCAAGGCACTATCGGCCCGCATGGCTGAGGTTGCTCAGGACGTCCGCGACGAAGTTCGTGCGCTCTACGAGGTCGAGACCGAGGGCGGTCCGATCCGGGCCCTCTTCAACGACGTCCGCGAGCAGCTGCTGGGGAACCTGACCCCGGACCGGTTCGCGGATGTCTATGCCCAGACGATGGTCTACGGGCTGCTCACCGCGCGCATCGCGCACCCCGAGGAGTTCAAGGCTGACCAGTCAGTCTCCGCCCTGAAGTTCGACAACGAGTTCCTCGACGCGATCTACTCGCGCTTCCGTGATGACTCCGATGGGGTCATCGACGTTGATGAGCTGGGGCTGAACGAGCTTGCGGAGCAGCTCGCGGTCACGGACGTCGACGAGCTGCTCGCCGACTTCGGTGCCGACAACCAGCGCGACGATCCCGTCGTCTACTTCTACGAGGAGTTCCTCGCACAGTACGACCCAGGCCAGCGCAAGGACTTGGGCGCGTTCTACACGCCCCTTCCGGTCGTGCGCTACATCGTCAAGACCGTCGACGACGCGCTGAAGTCGTTCGGGCTGCCGCTTGGTGTCGCGGACGCCACTACTTGGGCCGAGTACGTCGAAGCGAACCCCGACATCGACATCCCCAAGCGCGCCAACGCTGGCGACGCAGTGGTCTCGATGTTCGACCCCGCGAACGGGACCGGCACCTTCCTCGTCGAATGGCTGCGCCAGGCGAAGCGCAACGACAAGGAGGGCGGCGAGGCGGCCGCGCTCGCACATGCCTCCGCATGCGAGATCTCGCTCGCCTCCTACGCCGTCAGCCACCTCAAGGTTTCACTCGACATCTCCGAGAATCTCCGGGCAAAGGCACGCCTGCCCATCTACCTCGGCGACACGCTGGGGGCCAAGCACCCACAGGTGATCGAAGCGCTCGCCGACCCGATCAGCACCGAGGGCGCACACGCCGATGAGGTCAAGTACGACTGGAACCACAACGTCTTGATCGGCAACCCGCCCTACGACCGCGTCGAGAGCAACGGCACGGGCGGTTTCATCACGGCGCTGCAGGAAGGCGCATCCCGGTCGTTGTTCGACGACATCTTCGACGATGCGAAGAAGCACGTCATCTTCAGTTCCCACGCCAGCCTGTACAACCTCTATGTCTACTTCTGGCGCTGGGCCATCTGGAAGGTCTTCGAGGAGAACACCGGGCCGGCCGTCGTTTCGATGATCACCGCTTCGTCGTGGCTCGACGGACCAGGATTCCTCGGCCTGCGCCGACTCGCCCGTGAGGTGGCGGACGAAATCACCGTCGTCGACCTCCACGGCGACAACAAGGGCACCCGCAAGGACGAGAACGTCTTTGACATCGAGTCGCCGGTCGCGATCGTCACCCTCGTCCGCCACGGCAACGGAGATCGAAGCAAGCCGGCGCCGGTGCGGTACGCCAGCTACCGGGGCACCCGGGCCGAGAAGCTCGCCGCGCTCACCGATCTCGCCGCTGGGAAGACCACGCTCACCACCCTTGAAGCGAGTACCGACTGGCACGCGCCCTTGATCCCCACTGCAGGCGGTGCCGACTGGGCGGCGTGTCCCAAGGTGATCGACCTCTTTCCGTGGCAGCAGCCGGGGTCGATGATCAGCCGCACCTGGCCGGTGGCCCCGACGAAGGAGTTGCTGGAGGAGCGATGGGAGCAATTCGTCGCGACGAATGTGCCCGGCGAGCGGTTGAAGTACTTCGCGCCCTCGAAGACCGGTCGCAGCATCTCCACCAAGGTGCCGGGCATGACGAAGCTAGTCGACCTCAAGCCAGGCGACGCTCACGAACCCATCGTCCGCTTCGGAATGCGCTCGTTCGATCGGCAGTGGACCTTCGAGGACCCTCGCCTCGCTAAGACCGAGAGCCCGTCGCTCTGGGCATCTCTGTCCAACAAGCAGGTGTTCCTCACGACCATGACGACCACCAGTCTCGGCGGCGGACCGGCCGCCACCCTGACGACGGCCGTGCCAGACAAGCATCATTTCCGCGGCTCCTACGGCGGCAAGGACATCGTCCCCCTGTACCGCGACGCCAAGGGCACACCTAATGCGGACACGGCGGCGCTCGAGATCCTCGGTGACAAGCTCGGCGCCAAGGTCACCGTCGAACTGCTCTTCGCCTACACCTTCGGGGTACTTGCTGGCACCGACTACACCGAGCGGTTCCACGACGCCCTCGAGACGCCCGGCCCCCGGGTGCCCCTCACCGCCGAACCCGGGCTGTTCGTGCGGATGTCGCAACATGGCGAGAAGCTGATGTGGCTCCAGACCTTCGGCGAGCGCTTCGGCGCTGGCACGCTACCGACCGCGGGCATCGAGTGGCAGCCCGAGCCGTCGCGCCTCCCGGAGGCGAAGACAGACATAAAGTTCGATGCCCCCACCGAGACCTTGAAGGTCGCCGACGGAGTACTCACCGGCGTGCCCGAAGAGGTCTGGACGTTCGAGGTCAGCGGAATGGACGTCATCCCCAAGTGGCTTGGCTACCGCATGTCGAAGCCGGCTGGCCGCGCGGCTTCCAGCGCCTCACCGCTCGACCACATCCGACCCGCTGCTTGGGCGCCTGAGTGGAGCCATGAGCTCGTCGAGATCGTCGCCGCCATCAAGGAGACTCTCGCGATCGTGCCTGACGGAATTGCCTTGCTGGAGCAGATCCTTGCGGGCCCGCTCATTCCCGCTGACGAACTGCCTCCCGTGTCCGACGCTCTGCGCAAGCCGCCAAAGGGCGGCACGTCATCTGACGACGCCGCCTTGTTCTTCGAGGACGGGATGCTTCCTGGAACGCAGGGCGAGGTGATCTTCTGATGAGCTTCAAGCCCAACCTGTCGGTGAAGGAAGGGCTCGACCACCTCGCGAAGAGGCTCGATCCGATCATCGCCGCGAAGCTCGCACCCAACCTCGGCGGCCACCCGTGGACAGTGGTGCTCGACCTCCTCGACCAGAAGAAGGGTTTCTCGGGCAGCTACCAGCACTGGACCTACGACCTCCAGGCTCAGCTCCGAATGCTCACCGAGCGGCTCGGCGACTTCGGTTACCCGTTTGATGACAGGCAGCGCGCAGTGAGCACCATCGGCAACGAACTCCGCATTGTCCGCAAGCAGATGGCGCACATGTACGACTTCTCGGTCGAGGAAGCGTTCCGCGCCAACGACTTCTGCGTCCGCCTCCTGGAGCACTTCAACGACGACGGTATGGAGGATGCACGGAGCATTCGTCACGAGGCGCTCGCCGCACTCGCAGTGGAAGCGGGAGTCACCGAGCAGGCTGCCGAAGCGTCTGCCACGCCACCCGCCTCGCCCGCTCCAGCTCGTGCCGAGGTTCCCACGCCCGGCGACGCCGAGGGCGCTGGCAACCCCGAGGTCGTGATCCCCGACCCGGAAGTGCTGGAGCGCGAACCCAGCGTGATTGGCAGCAAGCGCCTGGAGTTCGAGCCATGGACTGTCGTTCCGGTGGGCGGGGTCGAGGTCCTCGATGACCTGCCCAAGAAGGTGGCTAAGGAGAAGGTGCGCGCAGTCGCCGTCGAGATCGCGACGTACGAGGGTCCGATCCATCTCGATCGACTCGTGGACAAGACCGCTCAGTCGTTCGGACTACAGCGCGTCCGGGCGAACCGTGAGAAGAAGATCGCCTACCAAATCAGGCAGGCCGGTCTCTTTGTCGACGAGGACAAGTTCGTCTGGCCCCGCGAGATCGACCCGGCGACGTGGGCCGAGTTCCGCCCCAACGACAGCACCGCCGACCGACCGTTCGTCTACATCAGCCCCGTCGAGATCGCCAATGCCGCTCGTTTTGTCAAGGCGAAACACGCCGACATCTCGGACGAGGATCTCGACGTCGCCGTACTCCAGACCTTCGGCCGCAGGCGCGCACCAAACAGGTCGCGGGGCACCTCGCCAGAGCGAAGGAGTTGCTGTGAGCGTTCTCTACCGCGCCGTATGGACTGACAGGACCCCCGCCGCAAGTCTCGAAGACCTCCGCCACTGCACGGCGGCGTGGGCGCAGGAGACATCGGATCCCGAACCGCTCGTGGAAGGGCAGACCGATCTGGAGGTCTCGCAAGGCCGCCATCGTCGCATCGACTACCGGCCTGTTGGCGCTACCGCGTTCGAGCTCAGATCCAGCGACCACAAGCCGGGTGATGCAGCTGTCTGGACAACTGTTATCAGGGTGGTCGCCGACGATGCAGTTACCCACGCCCTCGTCGAGAACCGCATGGAGTCTGACGACCTCACACTCCGCGTCGCGGTAGGGCGGCCGAAGATCGTGCACGAGTTGCTGGCGGTGGCAGGTAAGCCATCACTTGGTGGCAGCGCGCTCCTCACCGAGCCGCAAGCCATTCCTGCCGCAGGCATGGCCATCCTCACCGACCTGCTGGCCGCCCCGAACCGAACCCTGCCGCTGATCGTGTGTTCTGAGCCGGGTGGCCAACACGATGGTCGGTGGCTGATGTGGGCCAACAGGATTGCGACGCGCGTCGAAGGGGTGGCGGTCGTCGTCACGCTCGACAACGATGCCGTCACGGCCTTCAAGGATGTGCTCGGCGGTCTCGCCGTCTGGGGCGGTGGAATCCGGGTCTACACGCCACATCCGGTAACGCCGGACGCCGATGGTTGGCGGCACCGGTACTACCAGCGGGCCCGTCTGCACGACGCGACTCAGGCGACGATCGATCGGATCGTCTACTCGGTAACGCAACTGTCCGCGCGTCGACGCGTGCCCGATGTGTTCGCTGTCTTCGCCGAGCAGACCGGTCTTCCTGCCGATGCCCTCGACGGAATGGTCCCTGCGGCCGAGCTCGAGGAAGCACGGCAGCAGTGGGAACTCGAACGAGATGTCGCCATCGCCGACCACAGCGAACTGGAGAAGGCCCTTGCGAAGGCCAATGGTCACCTCGCCCGGCTTAAGGAGGCGCTGATTGCGAGAGGACTGGGCGAGATCCTCTGGGGGACGCAGCACGAGATCACGACGGCCATCCCCGACGAAGTACAGGACACATCCGAGGCCGTACTGGCTGCCCAGACTTACCTGTCGCGATGGCTCGCCGTCCCCGACTCGGCGCCACGGGACCTCGCTGACATCGACACCGCGCCGAACTCATTCGCCTGGGGAAACACGACGTGGCGAGGGCTGCGCGCACTGGCTGCCTACGCCGAGGACCGTTCCAACGGGTGGAACAAGGGCGGCTTCTGGGAGTGGTGCGCCGAGGGTCCGCTGCTCGGCTGGCCCGCGACGACGAAAAAACTCTCGATGAGCGAGAGCGAGACCGTCCAGAACAGTGACAAGCTCCGCCGGACTCGGATCTTCAAGGTCGATTCGGCGGTCGACCCATCGGGGGAGATCACGATGCTCGCCCACCTGAAGGTCTCGGAGGGCGGGGGCAACCTCGCGCCACGCGTGTACTTCCATGACGACACCGGCGGCTCAACGGGCAAGGTCCACGTCGGACTAGTTGGCCCGCACTACCTGGTCCCCAACAAGTCCAAGAACTGAATGGCACTTTGATGACGGCCGAGTCCGACCTGCGCCGGTACCGCGAGCAGGCCATCCAGTTGCGGACGCAGATCAGCAAGGCGTCGGCGACCGTCGCCGACAAGCGGAAGAAGGCTGCCGCCGCTCGCGCTGCCGCCGACAAGACGAAGTCGGACGCCACAAGGCGGTCGAAGGCGCGCGAGGCCGAGTCGGCTGAGAAGGCAGCGAACGAAGGCGAGAAGAAGCGATCGTACCTGGAGAAGAAGCTCGCTGACGTCGAAAAGAAGATCGCCACGGCGCAGGGGAAGTACGACAAGGAGCAGCAGGCGAGCCAGAAGAAGGCGCTCGATGCGATCAAGAAGCAGAACGCGGCTGCTGCTCGCCAGTTCGCCCCACCTCGCCGCCTGGGTGATCCGCCGCGCGAACCCTTCGCTCCCGATCGTCATCCCGGCGGTCTCTCGCCCCGCGCGTTCGAGCCCTTCGTATCGGAGAACGATGTCTTCCTGTCCTACGCGAGTGAGGACAAGGACGAAGTTGCGCGGCCCCTCAAGGGAGCGCTGGAAGCACGCGGTCTCTCTGTCTGGTTCGACGAGATCAAGATCAAGGGCGGTCTGAGCATCCGCCAAGAGATTGAGAAGGGGATTGCCCGCGCTCGGTTCGGCGTCGTCATCCTTTCGCCGGACTTCTTCGCCAAGCAGTGGACGCAGGCGGAACTCGATGCCCTGTTCAGCAAGAAGACGAGTACTGGCGAAAACCTCATCCTGCCGGTCTGGCATCGAGTGACCAAGGATCAAGTGCACGCACAGTCGCCCCTGCTCGCTGGGATCTTGACTCTCAACACCTCGCTGATGACCGTCGACGAGTTGGCGGACGCCCTGGCCGAGGCTGTCCGTCCGTAGTGTCGGTCTCGGCCCGTCCGGCTTAGTTTCGCGACGCGTACCTGAGCGTCCCATACGAGCTCGACGTACCGGGCGACCCAGTACATCCGTGCTCACGAGCGCCGATGGACCGCTTCGAGCGCGTGGAGGTTCTTCTGATCGGCGTCGGGCAACGCGTGGAGGTACTTCTGCGTCGTCTGGATCTGGTGGTGGCCCATCCGGTCCATAACCGACTCGAGGTCCGATCCGCCGGCCAGCAGCCAGGAAGCGTGCGCGTGGCGGAGGTCGTGGACGCGGACGGGGAAGTCGACGCCGCTGGCCTGCACTGCGGGAAGCCAGACGCGGGTTCGGAAGCTGTTTCGGGAGATCGGCGTCCCGACCTTGGTGGTGAACAGCAGGTCGTCGCGGCCGATCTCTTTGACACGCATGTGCTCGGCGATCGCATCGAGCCAAGCCTGGCGAACGCCGAAGGTGCGGGGTTCGTTGCTCTTCGGGTAGGGCTTGACGATGAAGCGCTCGCCGGTGGGGGAGTGGGCCTTCGAGGTCTCCACGATCGTCTCCTCCACGCTGATCGTGCGGCGCAGGAAGTCGATGTGGCGAGGCCGCAGCGCGAT
>NZ_JAHWBL010000028.1:0-48601 GCF_029493445.1 Nocardioides sp. ChNu-99
CCTGCCCGGGTGGCTGGGCCTGGAGACGACGTCGGCCGAGTTCTCCGTCGGCGCCATCGCCCTCAGCGTGCTGATCTTCCTCGGTGTCCCGCTGGTCGCCGGGTTCCTCACGCGCCTCGTCGGCGAGAGGACCAGGGGTCGCGACTGGTACGAGGGCACCTTCCTGCCGAGGATCGGCCCCGTCGCCCTCTACGGGCTGCTGTTCACCATCGTCGTGCTGTTCGCCCTCCAGGGTGACGCCATCACCTCCCAGCCCTGGGACGTGGCCCGGATCGCGCTGCCGCTGCTGGCCTACTTCCTCGTCATGTTCGGCGTCTCGTGGGTCGTCGGTGTCCGCCTGCGGCTGGGCTACGCCAAGACCTCGACGCTGGCGTTCACCGCGGCCGGCAACAACTTCGAGCTGGCCATCGCGGTCGCGATCGGCACCTTCGGCGTCACCTCGGGCCAGGCCCTGGCCGGCGTCGTCGGTCCCCTCATCGAGGTGCCCGTCCTCGTCGCCCTCGTGTACGTCGCCCTGTGGCTGCGTGACCGCAACGACAAGACGACCATCCAGCCGTCCGCTGCCTGACCCGAGCACCGAGGAGAACCCCGTGACCCAGCCCCCGTCCTCTCCTACTGCTGAGCGCGCCCCCCTGATGCCGGGCATCAGCGACCCCCACGACCTGCTCCACGCCGCTGCGCATCGGCTCGCGTCACAGTTCTCGGGGCACTTCACCGAGGAGACCATCGAGCGCTACCTGTTCGAGTCCTACACCGCGCTCAAACGGACCGCGAAGGTCACCGCGTACCTCCCCACCCTGGCCGAGACCTTCGCCCACGACCGCCTCACCGCGCTGGCGCAGTCGCGCGGCGCCATCGCCCACGACGTACCCGAGGTCCTGCTGGTGTGCGTGCAGAACGCCGGCCGCTCCCAGATGGCGGCGGCACTGATCGAGCACCATGCCCAGGGTCGGATCCACGTCCGCTCCGCCGGCTCCCGGCCGGCAGAGGAGATCGAGCCCGCCGTGCTCGAGGTGATGACCGAGATCGGCCTCGACCTCTCCGCGCAGTTCCCCAAGCCGCTGACCGACGACGTGGTGCGGGCGGCTGACGTCGTCATCACCATGGGATGCGGCGACGCGTGCCCGATCTACCCCGGCAAGACCTACCTCGACTGGGCGCTCGAGGACCCCGACCACAAGAGCCCCGCCGAGGTCCGAGCGATCCGCGACGAGATCGACACCCGAGCCCGCGCCCTCGTCGACGAGCTCACCAACAGCTGAGACCGCGAGCAGCCATCCCGGCCGCCCTGCGCCGGGCCGGCAGCGTCCCCCTCACCTCGACCCCACATCTAGGAGCCCCTCCGCATGACCGCATCGACGTCCGACTCGACCGTGCCCACCGTGGTGTTCGCCTGCCGCGCCAACGGCGGCCGTTCGGTCGCCTCCCGCCTGCTGACGGAGCACTACGCCGGGGGCCGCGTGGTCGCGATCTCCGCCGGCACCGAGCCCGGTGAGCACGTCCACCCCGAGGTCGCCCGCGTGCTGGAGTCCCTCGGACTGGACACGTCACGGGAGTCCCCGAAGCTGCTGACCACCGAGATGATCGCCGGGAGCGACCTGGCCATCACGCAGGGCTGCGGCGAGAACTGCCCCTACGTCCCCGGCGCCCGCTACCGCGACTGGCCCCTCGACGACCCCAAGGGGCAGGACGAGACCGAGGTACGACGGATCATCGCCGACATCGACGGCCGCGTCCGTGAGCTCCTCGTCGAGCTCGTGTCGGACATCGACCTCCCGCCGAGCCTCCTCGCCACCGACTGAGGATCCCGGCTCGAGCGGGCCTGGTCAGCGCGTGGCGGCCCTCAGCTCCTCCACCAGCACCTGGTAGCTCCCGGGGGTCCCGGGGGTGGTCGCGTCGCTCCCGGCGAGCTCGGCGGCGTGCCGGGCCCAGTGCTCGAGGTCCGCGACCTCGACCACCATCGAGTCGAACCCGCCGCTCGTCGTCTCGACGAGGAAGCCCTGGAGGGCGGGCCTGACCAGGGGCGCTCCGGCGGGCGGACCGGAACCGGGGCACGGACCTGCGTCGGCCGGTGGGGTGGGCTCGGGCACTGCGTCGTCGGGGGGACTGCCGATGACCAGCACGCGGGCACCGGCGGGGGTGGCGCGCTCGTACTCCTCGACCGTGGGCACGGGCGTCGGCGTGGAACGGCCGGTGTGCTGGACGGGCGCCCCGTCTGCGTCCACCGGCTCCATGCCCCGCTCGACCACCACGTGGGCGACCTCGCGCTGCGTGGGGTCGAGCGTCTTGGTCGCGTGCTCGACGTCGACGGTCAGGACGGCGAAGTAGCGGCGGTAGCGGCCGTGGCGGACCGACCCGCCGTCCGACCAGCCCCGCACGCGGCCGCTGACGGCGACGTCGTGCTCCTCGACCGCGGCGGTCAGGGTGGGGAAGGGTTCGTAGTCGTAGCCCGCGAGGCCGCGGACGACGGACGCGTCCACCTCGGGCGGTCGGCTCGGGACCGGAGCGCTCACCGGGGGGCAGGGGTCCGCGGACCGCGCGGGCTCCTCGTCCGCGGTGCAGCCGCCGAGCACCAGCCCGACAGCCGCGACGACGACGGTCACCGACCTCCACCCGGCCATGGCGGGCACCTCCCTCGGAACGCGAGCCGACAGGTGGTCGGACGCGGTGGTGCTCCGATCGGTTCCCGGTCCCCGTCGCTCGCGCGGCGGCTCGCCCACCTCGTGCGTCCACCCGCGCCATCTCCCAGGTTCCTCGTCGCCCACCCGCCGAACCTGGCCGCACCCGAGGACGCGACAGCACGATTCGCGGCGCCAGGTCGGACGAAGGCCCCACCACACGGGAGGATGCGAGCCGTGGCAGCACCGAGAACCCATCCCGTGGAGCCCTGGCTGGTGGGCGTGACCGTCGGACTCCTCCTCGCCCTCGCGGGCTGCACATCGACCGACGCGCCGACCGAGCGGGGCACCGTCGTCGACCTGCTGCAGCAGGACTGGGGGCACGTGCCCGGGGTCGTGCCGGAGGGTGGTGCGGACGGTGGCGCACTGCGGGTGTCCGCCACGGGGAGGAGCATCGTCGAGCAGGACGGCGGGGGAGGCCAGCCGGACCCGCCGGTCAACCTCGCGGGAACGCACCTGGTGGCCGCGGACGACTTCTCCCTCAGCGCGTCGTTCACGGACGTGACCGCCGACGCCACCCTGGCTGTCCACGACAGCCCGCCGGTGATCGCCGACGAGTTCCGCATCGAGCCGGCAGGTCTGCAGCTCACGCTCGACGGGGAGGACCTCCGGATCGCCGTCTTCGACGGCTCCCCCCAGCAGGACGTGACCGACCCGCAGCCGGCGTACGACGAGCACGTGACGGTCCCCGACCCCGAGGCGGAGCTCTCCGTGCACCGTTCCGGCGACGACCTCGCCGTCGCGAGCGGCAGCGAGACGCTGTCGTCGGTGCCCCTCGGCGACGTGTTCGGCTCGGGCGAGCTCTGGCTGGGGTTGTCGAGCGAGGAAGGGTCCTTCTCGGTCAGGTCGTTCACCGCCGCTGCGCCGGGTGGTGCGCATCTGGCGACCGCCGGTCCCGCCGCGACGGACGCCGGGTCGTCGCCGCGCGGTCTGCAGGCTCTCGCCGCCCGCTCGCGCCCGGACTTCCTGGTGGGGGCGGCGGTGGCCCTCGGCCCGCTCGTCTCGGACGCGGACTACGCGGACAGCTTCGTGGGCGAGTTCGGCGCCCTCACCCCGGAGAACGCGATGAAGCCGCAGGCCCTCTCCCCGCGGCCGGGCGAGTACACCTTCGAGGAGGCCGACGCCCTCCTGGACCTCGCGGAGAGCGGGGGGATCGCCGTGCACGGCCACACCATCGCGTTCTCCGAGGCCATGCCCCGCTGGATGCGGGAGCTCCCCGCCGACTCCGCGGAGGAGCGCCGGGCCAGCGCCGCGGTCCTGCTCGACTACGTGACCACCGTCGTCACCCACTTCCGGGGCCGTCTCGACTCGCTCGACGTCGTCAACGAACCGTTCGACGTCGACCAGGGCACCACCCTGCAGGAGAACGTCTGGCACCGTGTCTTCGGGCCGACGTACCCGGTCGTGGTCTCGCAGGCGGTCCACGACGCCGACCCGGCCGTCCGGCAGTTCATCAACGAGAACGGCGCCGACGTTCCGGGGCCCCGTCAGGACGCCCTGCTCCGGCTCGCTCTCGACACGAACGAGCAGGGTGGCCACATCGACGGCGTGGGCCTGCAGTCGCACGTCTACGACCTCGACACCGACGCCATCTCGGCCGACGACCTCGCGACGACGCTCGACGCCGTCGAGGACGTCGGGCTGGTCGCCCGGATCTCCGAGAACGACGTCACGGACGCCGAGGGCCGGGACGCACAGGCGGAGCAGTACGCCACCGTCCTCGCGACCTGCCTCCGCTCGCAGGCGTGCGTCTCCTGGACGACGTGGGGGGTGGACGACCGGTATGACTGGTTCGTCGACGACGACGGCGGCCTGCAGCAGGGCCACGACTTCCTGTTCTCCGACGGGAGGCCGACGCCGGCGTACGCCGCGCTGCGGGAGGTGCTCGCGGACTGACCGGCGCGTGCCTGCGGGGCTCCCGATCGCGAGGCGGCCCGTCTCAGGCGTGGACCTTCCGCGGCCACCAGAACCGCTCGCCGAGCACGAGCGCGATGGCGGGCACGACGACGGTGCGCACGAGCAGCGTGTCGAGCAGCACACCGAGGCAGATGACGACGCCGAGCTGCGCCAGCACCACGAGCGGGAGCACGCCGAGCACCGCGAAGACGGCCGCGAGCAGGATGCCGGCGCTCGTGATGACCCCACCGGTCGCCCCGAGCGCACGCAGCACGCCCTCGCGGGTGCCGTGCTCCGCCGCCTCCTCGCGGGCGCGGGTGACGAGGAAGATGTTGTAGTCCACGCCCAGCGCCACGAGGAACAGGAACGCGAAGAGCGGCACGTTGCCCGCCAGGTTGTCGAAGCCCAGCAGCCCGGTGAACACCCACCACGACGCGCCGAGCGCCGCGACGCACGTCGCCAGGACCGTGGCGACGAGCACCACCGGCGCGACGAGCGAGCGCAGCAGCACCACCAGCACGCCGAGCACCAGCAGCAGGATGAGCGGCAGGATGACGAGCCGGTCGCGGGCGTTGCCCTCGGCCTCGTCGAGGGAGTCGGCGGACGCGCCGCCGACGTGGGTGTCGTCGTACGACGCGAGCGCCGATCGCAGGTCGCGCACGGTCTGCTCCGCCTCGTCGCCGCCGGGGGTGGCGGCGAGCGTGACGTCGAGCTGGGTGATGCCGTCGCCCTGCGCCGACGGCACGACCTGCACCACGCCGTCGACCCCCTCGACCGCGGCGAGCACCTCGGCGGCGTCGGCCCGCGTGACGACCTGGGTGGGCTCGGCGGCGCCGGCGGGGAACGACTCGGCCAGGCGCTCGCTCGCCGTGATCGCCTCGGGCTGGTCGAGGAACTGCTCGGCCGTGTCGAGGCCGGTCGAGATGCGGAACGTGCCGACGGCCATGAGGGCGAGCACGGCGGTGGCGCCGGCGACGTACACCAGCGGGCGGCGGGCCACCGCGTCCCCGACGCGCCGCCAGGTCGAGCGGGTCTCGGCGAGCACGCGGTCGCCGTGGCGCGGCACCTGCGGCCAGAACACCCAGCGGCCGAAGCAGACGAGGGCCGCGGGCAGCACGAGCAGCACGAACCCGGCCGCCACCGCGATGCCGACCGCGCACGCGAGCCCGAGGCCGCGGGTGGTCGGGGTGAGCGACAGCAGCAGGGTCAGGACGCCCGCGACGACGGTGAACGCGCTGGTCAGCACGGCCTCGGCAGTACGGCGCAGCGCGAGCGCCATGGCCTCGCGGCGGTCCTCGTGGGTGCGCAGCTCGTCGCGGTAGCGGGAGATGAGCAGCAGCGCGTAGTTGGTGCCGGCCCCGAACACGAGCACCGACAGGATGCCGACCGTCGACTCGTCCCACGCGACGTCGAGGACCGCCATGACCTGGGTGGCGAGGATCGCGGCGAGCCGGTCGGCCGCGCCGACGACGACCAGCGGCACGATCCACAGCACGGGGCTGCGGTAGGTCGCGACGAGCAGCACCGCGACCACCAGGGCCGTGACGAGCAGCAGGCGCGTGTCGGCCCCGGCGAAGACCGCGGCCAGGTCGGCCTGGATGCCCGCCGGCCCGGTCACCTGGGCCTCCACGCCGTCGGGCACGAGCTCGTCGAGGTCGGCGCGCAGGTCCTCCACCGCGTCGGCCACCTCGGTCGAGGTCGACGCGTCGAGCGGCACGATGCCGATCGCCGCCGTGCCGTCCTCGGCGGGCACGACACCGGGACCACCGCCCCCGCCCTGCTCCTGGCCGCCCTGCTCCTGGCCGCCGCTCCCGCCGTACGTCGCGACCAGCTCACCCACCGCGGCCTCGAGGTCGGGCAGGTACGGCGCGAGGTCGGCGTCGGAGCCCGCCTCGCCTGCCGTGAACACGACGATGGCGGTCGACCCGTCCTGCTCCGGGAGCTCCTCGGCGAGCTCGAGCGCGGCGGTGCTGTCCGCCCCGGCTGGTACGGCGTCGAGCGGCGTCCGCTCGCGCTCGCCCTCGCCGACGAGACCGATCACGGTCCCGGCGAGGAGCAGCGGCAGGAGGGCGACGACCCACGCCGTGCGGCGGCCGACGATGAGGGTCCGGAGGCGCTCGAGGGTGGTGGACAAGGAACACTCCTGTGCCAAGATCGGGGGACGAACGTTCGTCACCTTAACCATTAAGCAGGTGAAACAAAATGAGCGAGTCCGGGCCGGAGCTGCGGCAGGGGTGGGCGGAGACCGAGACGCTCCTGCTCCTGCGTCGCCTCCTCGACCGGGGGGCGGCGGTGCACCGCCTGGTCTCGCGGAACGCGGGCCTGGGGGACCACGAGATGTCGGCGCTGGAGGCCATCTCCCGCACGCCGATGGGTCCGGCCGAGCTGGCCCGGCGCCTCGACGTCACGGCGCCGGCCGCGACCGGCATCGTCGACCGGCTCGTCGCCCGCGGCCACGCCGAGCGGCGCCCGCACGCGGCCGACCGCCGGCGTACCGAGGTGCACGTGACCGACTCCGGGCGCGCCGAGGTGCGGGCCCACCTGCTGCCGATGTTCCTCACCCTCGCCCGGGTGGACGGCGAGTTCGACGACGCCGAGCGGGCCGTCGTCGCGCGCTACCTGCGGGGCGCGGTCGAGGCGTTCGAGGCCGTCGCGGGCCCGGCGCCGCACTGAGCAGGGCCAGGAGCGAGGCCGGGGAGCGCGCGGGCGCTCAGGCCCGGCTGGCCGCCAGGGCGGCGCCGACGATGCCGGCGGAGTTGCGCAGCGTCGCCGGCACGAGCGGGGTGTCGACGTCGACGTGCGACAGGAACTTGTCGGCCTTCTTGCTGACGCCGCCGCCGACCACGAACAGGTCGGGGGAGAAGAGCCGCTCGAGGGTGCGGTAGAAGACGGTGAGCCGCCCGGCCCACTCCTCCCACGACAGGTCCTCGCGCTCGCGGGCGCTGTTGGCGGTCCACGACTCGGCGTGCACGGCGCGCGGGTCGGAGCCCTCGCCGAGGTCGATCCACAGGTGGCCCAGCTCGGCGTTGGGCACCAGCACGCCGTCGTGCACGATCGCGGCGCCGATCCCGGTGCCGAGCGTCGTCACGAGCACGACGCCGTCGTGGCCCTTTGCCGCGCCGTACCGGACCTCGGCGAGGCCCGCCGCGTCCGCGTCGTTGAGCACGTGGACGGGACGGCCCAGCGCGTCCCCGAAGACCGCTGCGGCGTCGGTGCCGATCCAGCTCTGGTCGATGTTGGCCGCCGAGCCGATGACGCCGTGCCGCACGATGCCCGGCACCGTCACTCCGACGGGCGCGTCGCTCGCGGGGAAGGACTCGGCGAGCTGCTCCAGCACCGCGGTGACGTTCGCGGGGGTCGACGCCTCCGGGGTGGGGATGCGCACGCGCTCGGCGGCGAACTCGCCGGAGTCGAGGTCGACCGGGGCCGCCTTGATGCCGCTGCCGCCGAAGTCGATGCCCAGGGGGAGGTCCATGCGCCGATCCTAGGAGCCGGGCGGGCCGAACGCCGCCCGCACCTGCGCGTCCGGGGCGCCCGCGGCGATCAGCGCCGCCAGCAGCACGCGGGCCTGGCCGGGCCGCAGCACGTGCGCGTGCACGGCGCCGGCCGCGACGAGGTCGTGCCCGCCGCCCCCGCCGCCGTACCCCGGGGACAGGGGGCCCGTGGGCACGCGGGTGGAGACCGCGACGGGTACGCCGCGGGCGGTGCAGCGCGCGACGCCCGCCACGATCGCCGGTGTCGCGTTGCCCGACCCGAGCCCGGCGAGCACGACGCCGTGCGCGCCGGCCGCGAGGCTCGCGTCGAGGTGGGTGGCGTCGCCGCCGGGGTGCACCGCGACGAGGTCGACGCGCACGCCGGAGACGGGCGCGGTCAGGTGGGGCAGCGGCGCGCCGCCGGGCTCGTGGGCGAAGCCGTCGACGGCGACGGTGCTGCGCTTCGTCGTGCCGGCGGCCGGGAGCACGCGCCCGCCCATGGTGACGAGCACGCCGGGGGCGTCGGGGCGGCCATGGGTCCCCGCCGCGAGCGCGAGGGCGGTGCGGAGGTTGGCGGGCCCGTCGGCGTCGGGGTCGTCGGCGGTGCGCTGGGCCCCGGTGACGACGACGGGGCGCGGGTCGCGGTGCTGCAGGTCCAGCAGCAGCGCGGTCTCCTCCATCGCGTCGGTGCCGTGCACGACCACCACGCCGACCGTGTCGGGGCGCGCCAGCTCGGCGCCCACCGCGTCGCTGACGGCCTGCATGTCGGCGAGCGTCAGCACGGAGGAGTCCGCCGCCAGCAGGTCGACGACGCGCACCTCGGTGCCGGCGGGCACCGCGACCCCGGCCAGCAGCTCGGCGGCGGCGAGCGCCGGCGCGCTCGTGCCGTCGGCGTCCCGCACGCTCGCGATCGTGCCGCCCGTCGTGACCACCGCGACCGTGCCCACGGCCTGCTCCCTCCGTCGTACCTGCCCGTCATCCCACCACGGCCGACGGCGGGGAGCCGCCTCGTCTAGAAGGCGCCGTGGCGCCCGGCGCCGTCCCGGAAGCGCGTGGCACCCTCGAGGGCCTCGAGGAGCGCCTCGGTCCCGTGGTCCCACTCCGACCGGAGGGCGCGGTCGAGGGGCAGGCCGTGCTGGTCGTACACCGACAGCCGGTCCTGCTGCAGGCACACCTGCGGGAACCCGGCGATCTGCTCGGCCAGCTCGACGGCCTCGGCCAGCGCCTCGCCCGGGGCCGAGACGCGGTTGGCCAGGCCCATCTGCAGCGCTTCGTCGGCACCGACCGGACGTCCGGTCAGGATCAGGTCGAGGGCACGCGAGCGCCCGATGAGTGCCGGTAGCCGGATCGTGCCTCCGTCGATGAGCGGCACGCCCCACCGCCGGCAGAAGACGCCGAAGGTCGCCGCGGGGTCCGCGACGCGGAGGTCGCACCACAGCGCGAGCTCCAGGCCGCCGGCGACGGCGTACCCCTCGACCGCGGCGATCACCGGCTTGGAGAGCTGCAGTCGCGACGGGCCCATCGGCCCGATGTCGTCGGCAGCACCGGTCGGCGGCGCGATCTTCATGCGGGAGGCGCTGACCGCCTTCAGGTCGGCGCCCGCACAGAAGGTCCCGCCGGCGCCGGTGAGGACCGCCACCGACTGCGCGGGATCGGCGTCGAAGGCGACGAACGCCGCGTGCAGCGCCCGTGCCGTGGGGGTGTCGACGGCGTTGCGCACCTCGGGACGGTCGATGGTCACGACCGTGACGGGCCCGCGGCTCTCGACGTGGACGGTCATCCCGGGAAGTCCGTCGTCGTGCGCGCCAGGACCGGGCCGAGGTCGAGCCCGGGCGGCAGCGTGCCGAGGGCGCCGCCCCAGTCGCGGTCGAGCCGCGAGGCGCAGAACGCGTCGGCCACGGCCGCCGGCGCGTGGCGGACCAGCTGAGACCCCTGGAACACCAGGGCCATCTGCTCCACGATGCGCCGCGCGCGGAGCTGGACGTCGTCGAAGGAGGTGAGCTCCTTCCGCAGCCGGTCGACGGCCGCGTCGTAGCGGCGGTCGGCCCCGAGCGCCAGGTCGGCCTCGCCGAGGAAGGCGTCGAGCGTGTGCGGCTCCTTCGCCAGGGCCCGCAGCGCGTCGAGCGCAGCGACGTTGCCCGACCCCTCCCAGATCGAGAGGAGCGGCATCTCGCGGTAGGTCCTGGCCAGGTCGAAGTCCTCGATGTAACCGTTGCCGCCGAGACACTCGAGCGCCTCGCCGACCGCCATCGGCGCACGCTTGCAGACGTAGTACTTGGTGACGGCCAGCGCGATCCGGCGCAGGGACTGCTCACCCTCGTCCCCGCGGATCGCGCGGTCGTTGGCGCCCGCGAGGCGCGTCATGGCGCTCGTGGCCGCCTCGGACTCGACGTGCAGGTCCGCCAGGACGTTGGCCATCGCCGGCTGGTCGACGAGGAGCTCGCCGAACGCCGAGCGGTGCCGGGCGTGGTGGGCCGCCGCGGTGACGGCGGTGCGCATGCCGGCCGAGGACCCGATCACGCAGTCGAGCCGGGTCATGTTGACCATCTCGACGATGGTGCGCACGCCCCGGCCCTCCTCGCCGACGAGCCAGCCGGTCGCCGCGTCGTACTCGATCTCGGACGAGGCGTTCGACCGGTTGCCGAGCTTCTCCTTCAGGCGCATGAAGCGCATCGCGTTGCGCTCGCCGCCGGGCAGCACCCGCGGGACCAGGAAGCAGGAGACGCCCGCCGGCGTCTGCGCGAGAGTGAGGAAGAGGTCGCTCATCGGCGCGCTCGTGAACCACTTGTGGCCGCGCAGCTCCCAGGTGCCGTCGGCCTGCGGCACCGCGGTCGTGGTGTTGGCGCGCACGTCGGAGCCGCCCTGCTTCTCCGTCATCGACATCCCCGCGATCAGGCCACGCTTCGACTCCGGGTCGCGCAGCCCGGGGTCGTACTCGCGGTTGGTGAGGAGGGGCTCGAAGCGAGCGGCGAGCTCGGGGTTCGCGCGGAGGGCGGGCACGACGGCGTACGTCATCGAGATCGGGCAACCGTGGCCCGCGTCGACCTGCCACGCGTAGAACTTCGCGGCGCGCGCGACGTGGGCGCCGGGCCGGTCGTCGGCCCACGGCGCGCCGTGCAGCCCGTGCGTGACGGCCGTGCGCATCAGCTGGTGGTACGCCGGGACGTACTCCACCTCGTCGACACGGTTCCCGTAGCGGTCGTGCGTGTGCAGGCGCGGCGGCACCCGCTCGGCGAGGCGCCCCCAGTCCTGCGCCTCCGCGGTGCCGGCGAGCCGACCGAGCTCGTCGATCTCGGGGAGCGCCCAGGCGGCGCCCTCGCGCTCGACGCCCTCGCGGAGCGCCGGGTCCGCGGCGGTGTTGTGGCCCACCAGTGGCGGGGCCTGGTTGAACACCTCGTGGGTCGTGGTCATCGTGGTCGTCCCTTGTCCGTCGAAGGTCGGGGGTCGTGCGCCGCGGCACCGCGCCTGCGGACCACCGACGACATTACAGATCGAACGTCGAGTGTGTCTACGAGCGTAAGACTGGGAGGATCTCGGTCGTGGACCTCGACCTCAAGCCGCTCCCCGCCAGGTCGGTCGTGCTCTCCCTCATGCTCGGCTCGCAGCCCCTGCGCTGGACCCCGGCCGTCCTGGTGCGCGCCGGCGAGCACTTCGGCATCCCGGCGCCGACCCTGCGGGTCGCCCTCACCCGGGCGGTCGCGGCCGGCGACGTACGTCGAGAGGACGGCGACTACGTGCTCGGCGACCGCCTGGTGCGGCGGCAACGTCGCCAGGACGAGGCGGTCCTGGACGCCGAGACGCCGTGGGACGGCACCTGGGAGATGGCCGCGGTCGTGGTCGCCGGGCGCAGCGCCCCCGAGCGCGCCGCGCTGCGCGAGACCCTCACGGCCCACCGGCTGGCCGAGCTCCGCGAGGGGCTGTGGGTGCGCCCGGCCAACCTCCGCCGCCCACGGCGCTACGCCGATGACCCCGTGCTCGTCACGTTCACCGGCCGGCCCGACGACGGGCGGGCCTCGGTGGCGGCGCGCCTGTGGGACCTGACCGGCTGGGCGGCCGAGGGACGCCGCCTGGTGGACCAGCTGCAGCGCACGCACGAACCCGCGCTGCGCCTCGCGGCGGCCGCGCACCTGGTCCGCCACCTCGCCGCCGACCCCCTGCTCCCGGCTGCCCTGCTGCCGGCCGACTGGCCGGGCGCGGCGCTGCGATCGACGTACGCCGCGTACCAGGCGGAGCTGCGCCACCTCGCCTCGGTCTGAACCGCGAGCACGGGGCCGTGGCGCGTCCCCGGCCGGCTTTACATCCGGCCGCCTCTTGTCAATTGCTTTACATCTGTCCTAGGTTTGTCAACCGTCGGATGTGAGCGCGGCCACACCGACGCCACGAACCAGCGTGAGGAGCGGCCAGATGACCGACGTCGGCAGGGTGAGCGGGACCGTCCCGGAGGGCTCGACGGAGCAGTGGAGGGACCGGAAGCGGTACCTGTGGCTGATCGGCCTCGTGGTGCCGTCGCTGGCGTTCGTCGCCATCGCGGCGTGGTTGCTGACGGGCTGGGGCGTGTGGCTGTGGCTCGGGCCCGTCGTCATCCTCGTGATCGTCCCGGCGATCGACCTGATGACCGGCCTCGACCGCTCGAACCCGCCCGACGACGTGATCGAGCAGCTGGAGCAGGACCGCTACTACCGCTGGATCACCTACCTCTTCCTCCCGATCCAGTACGCCGGGTTCGTGGCGGCGATGTGGCTGGTCGCCGGCGGGGAGCTGCTCGGGGAGACGCTGAGCACCTGGGACAAGGTGGGCATCGCCGTCTCGATCGGCTGCATCGGCGGGATCGGCATCAACACCGCCCACGAGCTCGGCCACAAGAAGGAGGCCAACGAGCGCTGGCTCAGCAAGATCGCGCTGGCGCAGAGCTTCTACGGCCACTTCTACATCGAGCACAACCGCGGCCACCACGTGCGCGTCGCGACGCCGGAGGACCCGGCGAGCTCGCGGATGGGCGAGAGCTTCTACCGGTTCTGGCCGCGCACCGTGATCGGGTCGCTCCGCAGCGCCTGGGAGGTCGAGGCGAAGCGCTACCGCCGCAAGGGCACGCACCCGTTCCACCTCGGCAACGACGTGCTCAACGCGTGGCTCATGTCGCTCGCGCTCTGGGGCGCCCTGGTGGCCTGGCTGGGTGTCGAGATCCTGCCCTACCTCGTGCTGCAGGCCGTGATCGGCTTCTCGCTGCTGGAGGTCGTCAACTACCTCGAGCACTACGGGATGCTGCGGGCGAAGGTCGGCAAGGCCGGCAAGCAGCGCTACGAGCGCGTGCTGCCCCAGCACTCGTGGAACTCCAACAACATCGCGACCAACGTGCTGCTCTACCACCTGCAGCGCCACAGCGACCACCACGCGAACCCGACGCGGCGCTACCAGACGCTGCGCGACTTCGAGGAGTCCCCGGTGCTCCCGACGGGGTACGCCGGGATGATCGTGCTCGCCGCCGTGCCCCCGCTGTGGCGCCGCGTGATGGACGAGCGGGTGCTGGTCCACGTCGGCGGCGACCTCGACAAGATCAACATCCAGCCCGGCAGGCGGGCCGCGATCGAGCGTCGGTACGGCGCCCGCGCCGCCGCGATCCGTCAGGCCGAGGCCGACGCGGTCGCCGAGGCCGAGCGGATCCTCGAGGACACCTCGCGGGTCGACCTCGCGGGCGTCGACGAGGTGCTGGCCGCCCGCTGCCCCGGCTGCGGCTACACCTACGAGGTCGCGGCCGGCGAGGAGCGCGAGGGCTTCGCGGCCGGCACGGCCTGGAACGACATCCCCGACGACTGGACCTGCCCCGACTGCGGCGTGCGCGACAAGGTCGACTTCGTGCCACTCGGCGCCGAGGCGGTCTGAGCGAGCCCCGTCCCACCCCCGTTCGTGGGTGGCAGCGCCGTGGGATGCCTGGCGCTGCCACCACGGATCCCCCGATGGAGGAGAAGAGCATGAAGATCGTCGCGGACCTGGCGAAGTGCGAAGGCCTGGGCATGTGCGAGGCCATGGCCCCGGACTTCTTCGAGGTCGACGAGGAGGGCGTCGTCGAGGTGCTCGACGACGCGCCCGGCGAGGAGCACCGGGGCGACCTGACGGCCGCCGTCGACGCCTGCCCCGTCCTGGCGCTGAGCCTCCAGGGCTGAGCGAGCCGGCCCGGCTGCCAGACTGACCCGGTGAGCACCCCCACCCCGGTACGCCGTCTCGTCGTCGTCGGCGCCTCGCTGGCCGGTCTCCGCGCGGTGGAGGCAGCCCGCCGTACCGGCTTCGACGGTGAGGTCGTGCTCGTCGGTGACGAGGTGCACCCGCCGTACGACCGCCCGCCGCTCTCGAAGGCGTTCCTGGGCGTCGAGGGCGAGCGCGGCGCCGGCGAGGCGGCGCACTTCCGCACCGAGGAGGTGCTGCGCGACGAGCTGGGCGTCGACCTGCGCCTGGGCGTGCGCGCGACCGGCCTCGACACGGCGACCCGCGAGGTGCTGCTCGACGGCGGCGAGCGGGTGGCGTACGACGCGCTCGTCATCGCCACGGGCTCGCGCCCGCGCTGGCTGCCCGGCACCGACCCGGCCGTCGACGGCCCCGTCGAGGGCGTCACCCAGCTGCGCACCCTCGACGATGCCCGCACGGTGCGCGACGCCCTCGAGGCGGGCGCCCGGGTGGTCGTCGTGGGCGCCGGGTTCATCGGTTCCGAGGTCGCCTCGGCCGCCCGCAAGCGCGACCTGCCCGTGACGGTCGTCGAAGCGCTCGACCTCCCGCTCACCCGCTCCATCGGCCCCGACGTCGGCGCCGCGTGCGCCGAGATCCACCGCGCGGCCGGCACCGACCTGCGCCTCGGCACCGGCGTCGCCGGGCTCGCGACCGAGGAGCACGACGGGCGGCGGCGGGTGACCGGCGTACGGCTCGACGACGGCGAGGTGCTGCCCGCCGACCTCGTGGTGCTCGGCATCGGCGTGCGGCCGGCGACCGAGTGGCTCGAGGGCAGCGGCGTCGCGCTGCACGAGGCCGACGGCGGCGTCGTGGTCGACGCGACGATGGCGACGAACGTGCCCGGCGTCTGGGCGGCCGGCGACGTGGCGCACGTGGCCAACCCGCTGTACGACGGGGAGCACCACCGCCTCGAGCACTGGACCAACGCGGCCGACCACGGCGCGGCCGCCGCGCGCCACGCGCTCGACCCCGCGTCGGCGCAGGAGGTCGTGACCGTCCCTTACTTCTGGTCGGACTGGTACGACCACCGCCTCCAGTTCGTCGGCACCCCCCGCGCCGACGAGGTGCGGGTCGTCGTCGACGACCTGGCGCACGGCGGCGGGCTCGTCGCGCTCTACCGGCGCGGCGACGTCGTCGCGGGCGCCTTCGTCATCGACCTCCCGCGCCAGGTGATGAAGCTGCGCAAGCGCATCGCCGCCCGGGGCCCGTGGGACGAGGCGGTCGAGTTCGCGGTCACCACGGCTGCGGCCGCCCGCTCCTGACGTGCCGTTCACCCTCGCCCACCCGGCGGCCGTGCTGCCGCTGCTGCGGCCCCCGTTCGTCGCCGCCGCGCTGGTCGCCGGGACGATCGCCCCCGACGTGCCCTACTTCGTCCGCGCGAGCGGCGTCGGGGTCTCGGCCCAGTCCTGGTACGAGCCGCTGACCAACGCCACCACGACGCACGACGTGCGGGGCGCCGTGGTGGTCGCGCTGCCCGTGGCGCTCCTGCTCTGGGTGGGCTGGCTCGTCGCCCGCCCGGCCCTCGCGTGGGCGACCGGGGCCGGGACCGGCTCCGGGGGCCCGCGGCGCCGGTCCCGCGTGACGACCGCCGGTTGGGTCGTCGTCTCCGCCGCGCTCGGCGTCGCCACCCACCTGGCGTGGGACGCGCTGACCGACCTCGCCCGCTGGCTCCAGCACGTCAGCACGGTCGTCGGCCTGCTCGCCGTCCTCGGGTACGTCGTGCTGCGACGCCCGCGCGCGGCCCTCGCTCCGCCGTACCGCCGACGGGTGCTGACCGCGCTCGGCCTCCTCGTCACCGCCGCGCTCGTTGGCGCAGCGCTCGCCGTCCGTGCGCTCGACGGCGGGGTCGACGGCGGGACCGGTGGCCCCGAGGCGCTGCTGACCGCGGCGGTGAAGGGTGGCGGCGCGGCTGCGGCGGGCGCGCTCGTGCTGCTGGTCGCGGGGTGGTGGCTGGCCCGGGCGACCCCCGCCGGACGTGGCCGCCCGGCCCCCGGCGCCTAGGATCGACCCATGGCCGTCGCACCCAGCTGGGAGTCCCCGGGCACCGGTGCGGGCGGGCCGTCGCTGCGCGACCGGATCCTCGCGGCCGCCGCCCACCTGACGAGCACCGACGGGTGGGCGAAGGTGACGATGGCGCGGCTCGCGGCCGCCGTCGGCGTCAGCCGCCAGACCGTCTACAACGAGGTGGGCGGCAAGCCCGACCTCGCCGAGGCGATGGTGCTCAACGAGCTGGCCCGCTTCCTCGCCGAGGTCGACCGGGCGTTCGAGGAGCACCCCGACGACCTGCTCGCGGCGGTCGGCGAGGCCTGCCGAGGGATCCTCGAGCTGGCGCAGGACAACGAGCTGCTGCACGCCGTCGTCTCGGCCACCCACGGCGCGGAGACCGAGCTGCTGCCGCTGCTCACCACGCACGCGGAGTCGCTGCTCACGACGGCCAAGACGATGCTGGGCGACCGGATCGCGCCGTACGACCTCGACCTGACGCCGCGCCAGCGCGAGGTGGTCGTCGACGTCGTCGTGCGCTCGATGCTGAGCCACGTCATGCAGCCCAGCGGCACCCCGGCCGAGACCGCCGCCGACGTCGTGTGGGTGGCCTCGCGGGTGCTCGCGATCGACCCGGCCCCCGCCGCCCCGTGACCCACCCGGCGACCCCGCCCGTGGCGACCGTGCTCCTCACGGGCTTCGAGCCGTTCGCCGACGAGCCCGTCAACCCGTCGGGCGACGTGCTGCCGTTGGTCGCGCAGGACTGGGACCGCCCCGAGCGGCTCGTCACCGCCGTGCTGCCGGTGGAGTACGCCGGGTCGCGCACCGCCCTCGAGGCGCTGCTCGCCGAGCACCGGCCCGACGTCGTCGTCGCCCTCGGTCTCGCGCTGGGCCGCGACGCCGTGACGCCCGAGACCACGGCGGTCAACGAGCAGAGCGCCCGCATCCCCGACAACGCGGGCGACCAGCCCCAAGGCGAGCCGGTCGTGCCCGGCGCCGCCGCGACCGAGCCCTCGTCGCTGCCGCTCGCCGCCGTGCACGCGGCGCTGCGGGCGGCCGGCGTGCCCGAGGCGCCCTCCCACGACGCGGGCCGCTTCGTCTGCAACCACGTCTTCTTCCTGCTGCAGCACGCGCACGGTCGCCTCGACGACCCGTCCGCCGCACGCACCGGGTTCGTCCACGTGCCATCGTACGACGTGGTGTCCCGCCCCGAGCTCGCCCGCGCCGTCCGGGTCGTGCTCGACGCGGCGCTCGACACCGAGGAGCGGGGCGGCCCGGCGGCCGCGGCCCCAGGGACGCCCGACCCGCAGCCGTCCGCCCGGCACCTGCCCGCCCCGGGCGCGGACGCCGCGCCGCCCCTGCCCTGACCGTTCCGGGCCTCGGTGAACCGGGTGTGACGCGCGTTACCGGACGGTACTCTCGAGGGTCGGGAGGGAAGCCGATGACGACGTCACGCCACGAGCGGTCGCGCCGGGTCGCCGCGGGTGCGGCGGTGCTGGCGCTGAGCCTCGTGCTCGCGGGCTGTGCGGGCGGCTCTGGGGGCTCGGAGGGCTCCGAGGCCGACCCCGACACCGAGGCGGTCGCCGGCACCCCGACCGGCGACGCGACCGGTTCCGCGGCCCCGTCGGCCGGCGGCGCCGGTCCGGATCCGCGGCTCGCGACGATGGCCGAGCACGCCGTCGACCCGCCGGGCCCGCTCGCCGACAGCCTGCTCGGTGCCGACGTGCTCGTCTCGACGCAGGGCGCGATCGACGAGGAGACGCTCGAGGAGATCCGTGCCCTGCCCGGGGTCGAGGCCGCCGAGCCCATCGGCCTGGCCCAGGTGCCGGTCGAGGACCAGGTGCTGACCGTCGCGGCGGTCGACCCCGCGTCGTACCGACGGTTCACCCCCGCCGAGAGCGCCCAGCTCGAGACCATCTGGACGCGCGTGGCGGCGGGCGAGGTCGCGCTGCAGGCCGACGTCGGCGAGCAGCTGAGCGACGAGGAGGGCTTCGTCCGCCTGGGCAACGAGGACGACGCGCCCGACCTGCACGTCGGCGCGCTGGCGCCGCAGGTCACCCGCGTGCAAGCCGTGGTCAACAAGCGGTGGGGCGAGACGCTGGGCATCCCCGACGACAACGCCGTGCTCGTCGCGACGGGCCTGACGTCGCCGCAGGAGGTGCGCCCCGCGCTGCAGGAGGCGGCCGGCGACGGCGCGTCGGTGCAGGTGCTCGGCCCCGACCTCGACGTGTCGGTGCAGCAGACCGCGGTGCTGACCGGCGGCTCGGTCGCGGCGGCCGTCGGAACGTTCAACTACCGCGTGCTCGACGGTGGCCGCCTCGCCCCGGACCCGGCGTGGGTGGCGGAGAACATCCGCACCGCCCAGGTGCCGATCCTCGGCAGCGTCACCTGCCACCGCGTCATGCTGCCGCAGCTCGAGGCCGCGCTCCGCGAGGTCGTCGAGCGGGGACTCGCCGACGAGATCGACCCGGGCGAGTACGCCGGCTGCTACTACCCGCGCTTCATCGCGGGTTCCACCCAGCCGTCGTTGCACTCCTTCGGCATCGCCGTCGACCTCAACGTGTCGGGCAACCAGCGCGGCACCGTCGGCGACATCGACCGCTCCGTCGTGCAGATCTTCAAGAAGTGGGGCTTCGCCTGGGGCGGCGACTGGGGCTACACCGACCCCATGCACTTCGAGCTCGCGCAGCTCGTCGAGGCGCGCTGATCAGCCGCTGAGCCCCGCTGGCGCCAGGTCACTCCACGCAGATCGTGGCGCCCGGCTCGCCGTCGACGCCGGGGCAGGCGGCGCGGACGAACCGCGCGGGCGTGAGGACGGGCGCGTCGACCAGCGCGGCGATCAGCGTGTCGCGCTCGACGTCCTCGCTGCTCGCGACGAGCAGGGCGCCGTCGCGTGACAGGGCCACGTCGACCGTCCCACGCTCGTCGACCACGACGCTGTCGTCGGGACCGTCGGTGCAGTCCTCCGGGAGCGAGGTCAACGCGGAGCAGGCATCTTGCTCCGAGGGCCGCAGGTCGATCGAGACGTAGGTCGGCGACGGCAAGGGCCCGCTGCCCTCCTCCTCACTGCGGTAGGTCAACGCGACCTGCGTCGTCCCGTCCCCTCCGGCCGTCGGCGTGCGGACGTCGAGGTCGACGACGTCGTACCCCTCGATCTCCGGCAGGTACGGCGTGATCCCCGCCGCCTCCACCTGCCCGGCGAGCACCCCGCGGTGGTCGGCCGCGCGCTGCTGGCCGAGCAGCAGGGGGCTCCAGGCCGCGACGAGGACCGCGGCGACGCCCACCCACGCGACGCAGCCGACGAAGCCCGATCCGTCGGGCACCACCACGAGGGTGCGCACGCCGAGCGCCGCGACGAGCGCGGCCAGCACGGCGACCGGCCCGGCGGCGGCGAGGGCCGCCGTACCGGGGCCGACGGAGGTGAGGGCGACCGTGAGGCCGACGGCGAGCGCCAGGAGCGGCACGGCGACGGCGAGGGCGAACCCGGCCGACGTCGCCCCGCCCGGCACCTCGAGGCGGCCGAGCAGGAAGCCCGCCGCCAGCGTGACCAGGGCGACGGTGACGCCGGTCAGGACGACGCCGCTCCAGCCGCCCGGCGCGCCGACGAGCACGACGAGGGGGAGGGCGGCGGCACCCGCGAGCCCGGCGAGCACCTGCGCGGCGGTGGTCCCGGTGCTGGTGTCCGCGACCGGGAGGTGGAGGTCCGTCGACATGGACCCCTCCCTGCCCACCCTGACCCGTGGGTAACCTCCGACACATGCGCGCTGCCATCGTGACCTCGCCCACCGGACCCGACGACGTCACCACGGGCGAGCTGCCCGACCCGACCCCCGGCCCCGACGACGTGCTGATCGCCGTGCACGCCGCCGGCATCGCGTTCCCCGACCTGCTGATGAGCCGGGGGGAGTACCAGGTGCGCCCCGAGCCGCCGTTCGCGCTGGGCACGGACGTGGCCGGCACGGTCGTCAGCGCCCCCGAGGGCTCCGGTCTCGCCGAGGGCCAGCGGGTCGTCGCCGTCGCCGGGCACGGTGCGGCCGCGGAGCTCTTCGTCGCCCCGGCCCCGTTCGTGATGGCGCTGCCCGACGAGCTGTCGTTCGAGGAGGGCGCGGCGCTGCCGATGAACTACCTGACGGCCCACTTCGCGCTGCTGCGCCGCGGCGGTCTGCAGGCGGGCGACACGGTGCTGGTGCACGGCGCCGCCGGCGGGGTCGGTACGGCGAGCATCCAGGTCGCGCGCGCCTTCGGGGCCCGGCCGATCGCCGTCGTCTCGACGGAGGCGAAGGGCGAGGTGGCCCGCGCCGCGGGCGCGGAGGACGTCGTGCTGCTCGACGGCTTCAAGGACGCGGTGAAGGAGCTGACCGGCGGTCGCGGGGTCGACCTCGTCGTCGACGTCGTCGGCGGCGACGCCTTCCTCGACTCCGTCCGCTCGCTGGCGCCCGAGGGCCGCCTGCTCGTCATCGGGTTCGCGGCCGGCCAGGGCATCCCCGAGATCAAGGTCAACCGGCTGCTGCTGGGCAACACCGACGTGCGCGGCGTGGGCTGGGGCGCGTTCGTGATGTTCCACCCGGCGTACGTCGCCGAGCAGTGGGCCGACCTCCTGCCGCACCTGCGCAGCGGCGCGCTGAAGCCGCCGGTGGGCGCGTCGTACCCGCTCGACGAGGCGGCGCAGGCCCTGCGCGACCTCGACGAGCGGCGCGCCACCGGCAAGGTCGTGGTCCGCGTGCGCTGACCCCGTGCGCTGAGCCCGCGTGGCTAGGGTGGCCCCCGTGACGATGCTCGACGCCGCCCGTGCAGGCATGGACCCCGCCGTCCGACCGACCGACGACCTCTTCGGTCACGTCAACGGCCGGTGGCTCGCGGAGAGCGAGATCCCGGAGGACCGCTCGAGCTGGGGGCCGTTCGTCGCGCTCGCCGACACGGCGGAAGAGCAGGTGTGGGCGATCGTGGAGGAGTACGCCGACGCCGACCCCGCGACGCTCGACCCGGACGCGGCCAAGATCGGCGCGGCGTACCGCTCGTTCATGGACACGGACACCGTCGAGGCGAAGGGCTTCGACCCGGTCCAGCCCTACCTGCACGCCGTCGCCGGGCTGCGCGACCTGCGCGAGCTGGCGGCGCTCGTCGGCGAGTTGGAGCGGGTGGGCGGCACGGGCTTCTTCGGCGCCTACGTCAGCACCGACGCGAAGGACTCGGACCGCTACCTCTTCCACGTCTACCAGGGCGGGCTGGGGCTGCCGGACGAGTCCTACTACCGCGACGAGAAGTTCGCGCCGCAGGTCGAGGCCTACCTCGCCTACCTCACCCGCGTGCTCACCCTCGTCGGCCACGAGGCCCCCGAGGAGGCGGCCGAGACCGTCCTGGCGCTCGACCGGCGCCTGGCGCAGGGCCACTGGGAGCGCGCCGAGACCCGCGACATCCAGAAGACCTACAACCGGCTGACGTTCGCCGAGCTGACCGAGCTGTGCCCGGCCTTCGACTGGGAGGTCTACGCGCGCAACCTCTCCGGCGCGGCGAGCGGCGCCGACGAGCTGCTCGCCGAGACGGTCGTCAAGCAGCCGTCGTACCTCGCGCACCTGTCCGAGGTGCTCGAGGCCGTGCCGATCGAGAGCTGGCGCACCTGGCTGACGACGCGGGTGCTGCGGGCGTTCGGCGCCTACCTGCACGACGAGATGGTGCGCACCAACTTCGACTTCTACGGCCGCACCCTGTCCGGTACGCCGGAGCTGCGGGCCCGCTGGAAGCGCGGCGTCTCCTTCACCGAGAGCGCGCTGGGCGAGGCCGTCGGCCGTGAGTACGTCGCGCGCCACTTCCCGCCGGTGGCGAAGGAGGCGATGGACGAGCTGGTCGCGAACCTCGTCGAGGCCTACCGCCGCTCGATCCGCACCCTCGACTGGATGACGGACGGCACGAAGCAGCGGGCGCTGGAGAAGCTGGACAAGTTCGTCCCGAAGATCGGCTACCCGGTGCGCTGGCGCGACTACGCCAACCTGGTCGTGGTGGCGGACGACCTCGTCGACAACGTCGCCGCCGCCGCCGCGTTCGAGACCGACCGGGAGCTGGCGAAGATCGGCGCCCCCGTCGACCGCGACGAGTGGTTCATGCTCCCGCAGACCGTGAACGCCTACTACAACCCCGGCACCAACGAGATCTGCTTCCCGGCCGCGATCCTGCAGCCGCCGTTCTTCTCGCCCGACGCGCACCCGGCGGAGAACTACGGCGGGATCGGCGCGGTCATCGGCCACGAGATCGGCCACGGCTTCGACGACCAGGGCTCGCAGTACGACGGCGACGGCAACCTCGAGGACTGGTGGACCGCGGACGACCGCGCGGCGTTCGAGGTGAAGAGCCGGGCGCTGATCGCGCAGTACGACGGGTTCAGCCCCCGCAACCTGCCCGAGGAGCACGTCAACGGCTCGCTGACCGTCGGCGAGAACATCGGCGACCTCGGCGGTCTGACGATCGCGCACAAGGCGTACCTGATCTCGCTGGGCCTCGACCCGGAGGGCGGCCCGGCGACCGAGCGCGACGAGGACGGGCTCACCGGCTCCCAGCGCCTGTTCCTCAGCTGGGCCCACGTGTGGCGCACCAAGCGCCGCGAGGCCCAGGAGCGGCAGTTCCTCACGATCGACCCGCACAGCCCGCCGGAGTTCCGGGCCAACATCGTGCGGAACCTCGACGAGTTCCACGCCTCGTTCGGCACGCAGCCGGGCGACGGTCTGTGGCTCGAGCCGTCGGAGCGCGTGCGGATCTGGTGAGCGGGGTACGGCGGCGAGGGCGGTCGCGCCGCGGCGTGTAACGCGGTGTCCGGGCGACTGCACACGTGGTGGACGGCGTGCGCAGACGCTCCAGCACCGCACCTGACACCAGCACCGCGATAGACGTCAGCCGCACCCGACGTACGGCGGGCGCCGAGCCGCTCCGTACCCCGTCGCTGCCTCAGGCCGCGCAGTGCCGGGCGATCTCGGCCGCGGTGCGCGCCATCGTGACCCGGGCGCGCGCCGGGTCCTCGGTGAGGAAGTAGTGGTCGACGCCGGGCGTCGTGTCGTGCCAGGCGAGCAGACCCTCGGCGGCCAGGCGAGCGGCGTACCGGTCGCCCTCCTCGCGCAGCGTGTCGCGCTCGGCCGTCAGCACGACGGCGGGCGGCAGGCCCGCCAGCGTGGTCGCGCGCAGCGGTGAGGCGTAGGGCTCCACCCGTCGGGCGGCGTCGGGGAAGTAGACCCGCCGCACGAGGGCCCGCAGCTCCGGGCTGATCATGCCGGGGCGGTGGGCCGGCTCGGCCGCGATGTCGAGCGCGGGCACGCCGAGCACCTGCAGCGCTGGCGCGAACGATCCGAGGTCGCGCGCCTGCAGGCACACCGACGCGGCCAGCCCGCCGCCCGAGCTGAACCCGCCGACCGCGACCCGCGTGGGGTCGGTGCCGAGCACGGCAGCGCCCTCACCGGCGACCCAGGCCGCGACGTCGTGGCACTGCTCCTGCGCGACGGGGTACGTCGCCCGCGGCGCCACCGCGAAGTCGACCGCCACGGTCACGACCTCGGCCGTCGCGGCGACGTAGCGGCACCACCAGTCGTCCATCCGCACGTGCCTCATGAGGAACGCCCCGCCGTGGAGGTGGACGTAGGCCCCGGCGCCCGTCGCCGGCGCCGCGGGGGGACGGTGGACGAGCACCGGCACGGCACCGTGCCGCGTCGGCACCCGCAGCCGTCGCGGCCGGGGCAGGTCGGTTCCTGCGAACCGCAGCGGCTCGCCGTACCGGACGGTCAGCGGGGCCAGCGCGCGACCGAGACGCACGTGGAGCCAGTCGGAGGGGCGCACGGGTGGTCGTTCGGCACGGGCCCGGCGCCGGATGGGTCGGGGGTGGTCCGCCGCGTCGCGGGTACCGGGCCGCGAACCCCTCCTCCCCAGCTTGTTGAGATTCCTGTGGAGATCTTGGGCCCTCGTGGCACGGTGGAGGAGAGCAACGGAACCCCCCGCGCCGTCGGACGACGGCGCGGCCTCAGCGAGAGGAACGCGCATGAACGTGAAGTACACCGTCCCCGGCCTGTCCACCGACCAGGTCAACGACCTCGTCGCCTCGCTCCAGGCCCGCCTGTCGGCCTACAACGACCTGCACCTGACGCTGAAGCACGTCCACTGGAACGTCGTGGGCCCGCACTTCATCGCCGTGCACGAGATGATCGACCCGCAGGTCGAGCTCGTCCGCGGGTACGCCGACGAGGTCGCCGAGCGCATCGCGACCCTCGGTGGCTCGCCGAAGGGCACGCCGGGCTCGGTCATCGCGGACCGCACGTGGGACGACTACTCCGTCGGCCGCGACACCGCGCTCGCGCACCTCGGTGCCCTCGACCTCGTCTACAACGGCGTCGTGGAGGACAACCGCAAGGCCATCGCGCTCGCGGGCGACCTCGACCCCATCACCGAGGACCTCCTCATCGGCCAGACGGCCGAGCTCGAGAAGTTCCAGTGGTTCGTGCGGGCGCACCTGGAGGACATCGGCGGCCGCCTCTCCACCGCGGGCGCCACGTCGGAGCACGACGCCACCGACGCCGCGCGCACGGACGGCTGACGCCCCGGTGGAGGTCAGCCGGACGTTCGACGTGTCCGCACCCCGCGAGGTGGTGCGGACCTATCTCGCCGACTTCTCCAACACGGTCGAGTGGGACCCGCCGACGGTGAAGTGCGTACGGCGCGACGCCGGCGAGCCGCGGGTCGGGTCCACGTGGGACAACACCACCAAGATGGGCCGGAGCACGACCGAGCTGGTCTACGAGCTGACCGAGCTGACCGACACCGGTCTCGTCTTCCGGGGCGAGAACGGGTCGGTCGTCGCGGAGGACCACATCACCTTCGTCGAGACCGGCCCGGGCCGCACCCGCATCACCTACCACGCGACCCTGTCGTTCAAGGGGTTCCGCAAGCTCGCGGACCCCATCGCCAAGCTGGGCTTCACCCGGCTGGCCAAGGACGTCGTCGCGAACATCACCCGCGAGGTCGAGAAGCGGGCCTGAGGCCCGCCGTACCCCGCACGCTCGATCCACGACGCCGGCCGCACACGCTGCGGCCGGCGTCGTCGTGCGCGGCGCGACACCCTCATGCGGGGCCTCGCCGGATCGAGTGACGGCGCGGGGCGAGGTTTGGAGGCGCCCACGGGCCGGGCACACGGATCCACCGTGCCGAGTTCCGCGACCCCGACGTCAAGCTCCTCGTCGTCGACCAGCTCTTGCACGACGGCCGCGTCGTCGCGCCCCACCCGAGCGCCCACGCCTGGCTGCAGGCCTCCCGCGGCATCGAGTGGGACGCGGCGGAGGGGCTGATCTACGGCGAGTACGCCTACCAGAGGATCCCGGAGATCGAGCAGTGGGCGCGCGACCTGGTGCTCGACGAGGCCGACGTCGCCTCGGTGCGGCGGTTGGTCTTCGACGGCAGCAACGCGATCTTCGGGCTGATGGCGCCCAGCTGGGACGGTGAGGACGACCTGTTCGACCCCACGACGTGGGCCGACGTCACGCCCGAGCGGTTCCCGCTGCTGGAGCTGGTGGTCTACGTCGAGCCGTTCGAGGACCACGTCCGCCGATCGCTCGAGGGCGCCGGCGTGGAGCTGCGGCACCTCTAGGCGGTGGCGCGGCTAGGTTCACGGACATGGCCTTCTCCGTCGTCAACGCGTCGTCGCTCGCCCCGGGTCGCGGCCCCCACCCCGCGGCGAGCGCGTACGACAAGCGCATCACCGACCACCTCGGCGTCACCGGGTTCGCGGTCTACCAGGTCGAGGTGCCTCCCGGCGAGCGGACGGAGCCGCACGACCACCTCGAGGACGGGGTCGAGGACGTGTACGCGGTCGTGCGCGGGTCGGGCTGGGTCGTGGTCGACGACGAGACCACGCCGATCGGCGTCGGCGACTTCGTCGGCGTGTCGAAGGAGGCCACGCGCTACGTGCTCGCCGGCGACGAGGGCTGCGACCTCATCGCCGTGTGCGGCTGAGCTACGCGGTGATCGCTCGACCGGTGTTCTCGTTCCGCCAGGGCGGTGCCTGGGCGTGCGAAAGACGCGTCCTGGGTAGGGACGGATCCATGCATGCCGACCTCGTGGCGCTCGAACGCGCCGTGATCCCTGATCTCGGCCCCGTGGCTGGTGTGGCCCTCGCGGAGATCGTCGACGACACGGTGGGGCTGGGCACTGACCTCGCGGCCCACCACCGGGCGCTGGGGGACGACCCCGCGTTCGCGGCGTACGCGCCTCGGGTGGTGCGAGCCGCGGCCGCCCGGGCCCGGGCGGTGCACACGGGCGAGGTGCCGTACGTCGCGGAGAAGGCGTTCACGGCGGCCGAGGCCCTCGTCGTCGAGCGCGCGCTGGCCGCCGGCCTGTGGCGGGACGAGGCGTGGGTCGACGCCGGGTTCGACCTGCTCGCCGACGTCGTCGTGGCTCCGGACCCCGCAGCCCGCTCGGTGCCCTCGCAGGCGATGTGCTTCGCAGTGGCTCGCGCGCTGCGGGACGCGCCGACCCCCGAGGGGGTCGCCGCCCTCGACGCGGCGACGCGGGAGACCCGGCACGCCGGCATCCGCAAGAAGTTCGCCCGGTACGTGCGCGACGCCCGTCGCGACCTCGCCGCACGATCCGCCGTGGCGCTGCGGCTGGTGCAGGAGCCGTCGCGGCGCGACGTCACCGCCTGGACGCGCACCCTGCAGGACGGGTGGGCGCTCGAGCCGCGCTGGACGGGCGCGGCCTGGCGCGCGCTGGCCCACCGCTGGGAGCCCGTGTCACGGGTCGCGGCCGCTCTCGTGTGGACGGCGCCGGGTGTCGGTTCCTTCCGGGGCACTCCCGGGGCGTACGTCGATGCCGACGACCGCGCTGTCGAGGTGCCCGACGATGCCGAGGTCCGGCTCTGGCACCCCGCGGCCGCGGGACGGGACGAGCGCGAGGCGTGGCGCCGGCACGTCGTGCGCCACCGGCTCGACCAGCCCTTCGCCCAGGCGTTCCGCGAGCACTACGCGCAGGAGGACGCCGAGGGCTTCTCGGGGCACGTGGTGGACCTGCGCCAGCTCGGCGGCGTGGCCCGGGCCGAGGGGTGGCGAGACGCCGACGACGGCATGGAGAGGGAGCTCGCCGGAGTGCGCGCCGAGGTGGCCGTCGGCGGCTTCTACCCCGGGGCCTCTGGGACGTCCGAGACGGGCCCGGTCCGGCTGGTCCCGGCGAGGGCGTCGAACGAGTCGACGCCGCTGCCCGTCGTACCCGTCTCGGAGCTCCTGCGCTCCGTCGACCTCGTGGTCAGCACGTCGGCGGTCGCGCTGGCCCCGTCCGACGCGGGGCCCGGCGGGTCGGGCGGTCGGTCGGCCGGAGCGCCGGCGGGAGTGCTCGCCCTACGACGCACGCTGCTCGGCCACGTCCTCGCCGAGCTGGCCCCGGAGCAGGCCGCCCGGGTCCAGACGGCCTCACGGCACCTGGTGGTCGACGGCCGGTCCCGCGTGCACCTGACGACGGGGCGCGTCACCCGCGACGGTGACGCCGTCGAGGTCGAGCCCCGGAAGAAGCCCGGTCTGTGGACGCCGAGCGCCGACCCGCTGCTCGCCCGGATCATCGGGCTCATCGCGGCCCTGCTCGAGCCGTCCGTGGCGGACTAGGCGTGGTGCGCGGCAGAGGCCTCGGATCCCTCACGGGCAGCATCGCTGCAGCTGAGGGGACGCAGGCGACGACCGAGGGAACCGGACCGGCAGCAGGGTCGTCGTACCGCTCGAGGGGCCGGCTCCGCAGGGTCCGGGGGCGACGAGGGGGAGCGATGCGAGGGTCGACGCGGCGGGCGTTCCGCAGCAACGCGGTGGCGGCTGCGGGTGTGCTGGCCGTGGGCGCCGCCGGGTACGGCGTGTGGCAGCTGCTGGACGGACCCGACCCCCAGGTCATTGCCAGTGGTGACGCCGTCGCCGGTGACTTCACCTGTGCCGAGGCGAGCAGCGCGCCCGCCGACTTCCCGGACGGGCTCCTGCCGGAGGGGGCGATCGCGGCGCGGCTGTGCGCCCACGGCACGGAGACGGTCACCGCCGATGTCGTTCCCCTCGACGCGCTGACCTCACGCGCCGCCGACCTGGTCGAGCTGGTCAACGGAGCACGCCGGGTGGGGAACGGCGAACGCTCGTGCAACGCCGACGCGGGGCCGCGGTGGACGATGGCGCTGCAGTACCCCGACGGGAGCGTCCGGTCCCTCGCCGGGGAGGCGTACGGATGCCAGGACGTGACCCTCGGTGACGCCCAGGTGCAGGGCGTGGGCAGGACCGTCGTCGAGCTGTTCGTCGATCGCCTGACAGCCCAGCGCCAGGGTGAGACGCCGCCGGCCGACGTACCGGCGGACCCCGTCGCGTGCGACGCGATCGACGCGGGCGCCGCCGTCATGCCGTGGACGGACCGGTCGCACCTGGCCGCCGTGGCCCTGTGCTGGAGCACCACGCCAGGGGCGCCGTTCGCCTCGGTCCCGCTCACGCCCGAGCAGACGGAGGGCGTGCTCGCCGACCTCACGGCCAACCTGCGGGACCTCCCGCTGCGCACCCGCGACTACACGTGCCCGTCGTGGTCCCAGGTCAGGATCACCGGCCGCAACGCCTGGGGCGACCCCGTCACGGTCGGGAGCGACTGCCGCGAGTTCTCGGTGGACGACGTGGAGCACTGGGTGCCCTCGGCTCCCACCCTCGAGCTGCTGCTGGACCTGTCCGGCCAGCGGATGCTGCCGCCGCCGACGCCCTGAGCGGGCGCGTCAGGTCACGTCGCCCCTCTCCCCGTACGACGGGAGCTGACTCACGAGCCGCCGAACCCGCGGAAGATGCCGTCCACTCCCACCGCGTCGGTCGCACCTGTCGACGACGTACCTCGTGCTGGCCGGCAACCGTCGAGGGGGGCTAGCGCGTCTTGCAGTACGTGGCCGACGAAGGGACCCCCGTGCACCCGAACCACGACCAGCTCGACGACCGGACCGCCACCACCGCGGTGGCCCGCCCACGCGGCGACGGTCGGCGCGGCCGTCGCCGTCCCGCCCTGCTGAGCGCCGCGGTCGCTGCTGCGACGGGTCTGGCACTCGCCGTGCCGCTGACCGTCGTCTCGCAGCTCCAGGGAGACCGGATCGCCGGCAGCGCGACGAGCGGGCAGGTGGCCCCCGCGGAGGCGGTGCAGACGGCGTACGCCGCCCTCGACGCCGGGCTCCGCGACCCCGCGTGGCTATGGGTCGTGGTCGAGGCCGACGCGGAGACCGACGAGCTCATCTTCTCCGTCACCCGGAACTGGTCCGAGGAGGGCGAGGCCATCACCATCGCCGAGGACGCCGCGGCGTCGGTCGGCTACACCGCGCGGTTCCGCGACCTGAGCTGGGCCGGCGGTGACGACATCGGCGAGACGCTGACCGTCGAGATGGAGGGCGCCCGCGCCGAGCTCGAGGCCCTCTACCGTGGCGCGTCGTCGACGGGATTCGCGCTGGCCGCGACGTACCGCCTCACGACCGACCCGGACGAGCGTGTCGTGATCTGGCGCTCGGGGGTGGACGAGGACATCGACCGACGGGCGCGCGAGATCGCCGAGCGCTACTCCGTCGACCTGGTGCTGCACGTCGCCCGCCAGTCGGAGCAGGACATGTCCCGCCTCGCCAGGGAGCTCGAGGCAGCAGCAGGTGACCTCGGCCAGCGCGGCTTCTCCGTCGGGTGGGTCACCGCGACCCCGTCCGGCGCCATCGTGTGGGTCAGGGGCGACGTCGCGGCAGCCGAGAAGGCGCTCCCGGCGTACGAGGGCGTCCTGGTGGTCCGATCAGCCGACGAGTACACGGACGGCGAGCAGAGCGCGATCCTGACCATCCCGTACGACGAGGCGCGCGGCACCGAGCCTCAGCGCGACCCGTCGTGCTCCCGGATCTGCGCGAGGCGCTCGTTGTAGGCCTTCAGCTCGGCGTCGTCGCTGCTCGCCTCGCGGCGGTCGTGCCGCTTCGACTCGACCCGGTCGTGGCGGAACCACTGGCCCAGCACGATCAGCACCACCATGAGGATGGGGATCTCCCCGATGGCCCACGAGAGCGAGCCGCCCAGCTCCTGGTCGGCGACGAGGTCGGTCGCGTAGGGCCGTTCGAGCCGGGCGTAGAAGTCGCCGCCGACGGGGGTGCTGCTCGACATGAGCGCGATCGAGAAGAAGGCGTGGAACGGGGCGACCAGCAGCAGCATCCCGAGCCGCCCGAGGTAGGGCAGGCGGTGCGGGACGGGCGCGATCCCGACGAGCGACTCGTAGAAGAGGTAGCCCGTGATGAGGAAGTGCAGCTCCATCCACGCGTGCCCGAGGTGGTTGTCCATCATCCAGCCGAACAGGCCGGTGAAGTAGACGCCGTACAGGCTGCCGACGAACAGCAGCGCCGTCACGACGGGGTGCGAGAGCACGCGCGCGGGCCGGCTCTGCAGGACGGCCGCGAGGATCTGCCGCGGGCCCTGCCCGCCGCGCACGTCGCTGCCGGGCAGCGCCTGCAGGGCGAGGTTCACCGGCGCGCCGGCGACGAGCAGGATCGGCGCCACCATCGACAGCAGCATGTGGCTGACCATGTGCGCGCTGAAGAGCACGTGGCTGTAGGTGCCGAGCCCGCCGAGGGTCGCGTAGGCGACGACGAGCATGCCGGCCACGAACGCGACGGTGCGCAGCACCGGCCAGGCGTCGCCGCGCCGGTGCAGGGTGCGCAGCCCCACGCCGTACGCCACGAGACCGCCGACGACCACGAGCAGCCCCACGCCGGAGGCGTTGAACCCCCACAGCAGGTTCGCAGCGTCGGGAGCGGGCGGCAGCGGTCCGCCGAGGAGCGCCTCGGCGCCGGAGGCGTAGGGCTCGCCCACGGGCGGCGGCGTGCGCGAGAGCGCGACGCCGAGGCCGAACGCGACACTCATCCAGAGCAGCTCGACGCCGGTGAGCAGGGAGAAGGTACGGCGGCCCGCGGCGTCGTCGTCGATGCCCGCCACCACGCGGCGCCGGGCGACCCACGCCACGACACCGAGCACGACGAGGACGGCGATCTTGGCCAGGGCGCCACGGCCGTAGCCGCTGTCGAGGAACGCCCCGTCGACGCGCACCCAGGCGTTGACGACGCCGGAGGCCGCGGTGGCGCCGAAGCACCAAGCCGCGATCGCGGAGAAGCGTCGCGCCGCGCGGCCGCGCACCTTGGGGGCGTCGGCGAGGTGCCACCACAGGGCCACCACGCCGCCCACCCAGACCACGGCCGCCAGCACGTGCGCGACCATCGAGACGATGGCGAGGTCGTGAGAGCCCGACGACGCCGAGTGCCCGGTGAGCACGGGCGGCACGAGCGCGAGCAGGGACAGCCCCAGGAGGCCGCCCACCTCCCGCGCCGTCGCGACCCAGCGGGACAGCACGACGAGCACCAGCAGCATGACCGCCTGCGTGGCGGCGGCCTGGCCCTGGCTGACCTGGGTGTACCAGCTGCGGACCGCGTCGAACGACAGGTCACCGACGGGATCGGCGAAGAGGTCGGAGACGGTGAAGACGCCCTGCACGAGACCCGCGACGAGCCAGACCAGGCCGGCCCACGTGGCCGCCCGCGTGGCGCGGTGGCCGACGCGGCCGAGCTCGTCGCCCAGCCGCTTCGCCACCAGCAGCGGCACCAGGAAGCAGGAGACGACCGCGACCGCGGCCACGTGACCGACCAGCTCGAGCGCCGGGATGGCCCAGCCCGTGAGGGCGCCGGGGTCGGGGATGCCCGCGGGCGGCGCCTGCGGGGCGCCACCGGCCAGCTCGAGCAGCAGCCACATCGCCGCGGCGCCCACGACGAGCGCGCCGAGCGCGGCCGGGAGCAGTCCGCGGCGCTCGCGCGGCGGCGTACCAGGGGTGCCGGGGCCGGGGGTGCCGGAAGCCCCGGCGCCCGTGGGGCGCTCGGTGCGGGGCCCGGCCTGGTCGGTGCTCACGTCTGCTCCCTCCGCAGGGCCACCGCCAGCAGGGCGGCGGCGACCACGAGCAGGCCGCCGAAGACCCACACGTGCTCGCCGTGGCGCTGCCACCAGCCCTCGTCGTCGCCGGCGGACAGGTCGGCGGTGACCGTCTGGGTGGCGTCGGCCCCCGGCTCCGCGGCGTCGCCGGCGCCCGCCGGGTCCTGGGCGGCCGGGCCACCCGTGCCGACCTGGTAGGTCAGCTGCCCCGAGATGGGGTGGCCGTCCTCGGAGACGACGCGGTAGGCGATCGTGTAGCCGCCCTCGATCCCGTCGCCGAGCGGCTGGGTGACGGTGTCGCCGTCGATGACGGGGTCGCCGTCGACGACGTCACCGGCGGGACCGGTCACCACGACGTACGCCGGGGCGCGGACCTCGCCGCTGAACTGCAGCGCCACCTCGGTGGGCGCGCCCTCGAGCGTCGCGCCGTCCTCGGGCGTCGACGCCACGAGCGAGGCGTGGGCCTGCGCCGGGGCGGCGAGCCCCAGCGGCGCGAGCAGCAGCAGCGCGATGGCCAGCGCGGCGGCGAGCAGTCGCAGGACGACGGTGCGGGAGCCGGTCATGCGTCACCTTCCTCTCCCTGTCCAGTGTCCGCCCCGCTCCCCGAGGAGGTGCCCGCGGGGGGCCGGGCGGCGGTGGTGGCGGTGGGGGACGCCAGTCCGAGCATCTCCCGGCCGACGAAGTCGCCCTCCGCGCAGGCGGGGGGCACGGCGTACACGGCGGAGCCGATCGTGGTCACCCACTCGTTGAGCAGGTCGAGCTCGTCCATCCGCTGCTGCACGGGCACGAACTGCTTCTCCACGTCGGCCGCGAAGGCGAGGAAGACGAGGCCGGCCCCGCCGTCGGGCGTCGTGTAGTTGTAGGCCCGGCGCAGGAACCGCTGGTCGGTGTCGGCGCTGCGCATGCGGGCGACGTGGCTGGCCGGGTCGATGACCGGGAACCCGGTCGCGTCGGTGGCCGCGAAGTCGGGCTCGTCGTGCTCCGCCGCGCCCGTGAGCGGGGCCCCGTCGGAGAGCCGGCGGCCGACGGTGAACTCGCGGGCGACGCGGTCGGTGCGGTCCCAGCCGGTCATGTCCATCGCGATGCGGCGCACCACGAGGAACGTGCCGCCGTCGAACCCCGACGCGGCGCCCGTGCTCCACAGCAGGCGACCGTGGTCGCCGGCCGGCAGGTTCACCGTGCCGTCGACCTGGCCCATGAGGTTGCGCATCGTCGTGCCCTCGGCCTCGGTGCCGCGGGCGCGACGGAAGCCCTCCTGCACCCAGCGCGTGGTCGCGAACGGCGCCGCGTCCTTGAGCAGCATGCGGCGGGCGTGCACGAGCGTCACCGGGTCGTCGGAGCAGACCTGCACCACGACGTCGGTCTGGCCCCACGCCGGGTCGAGCTCGTCGCGGGAGAAGGCGGGCAGGTCGACCAGGCCGGGGTCGTACGCCGGCTGCAGCATCCGCAGCACGCGGGGCCCGAACCCGAACGTGACGGTGAGCCGGGACGGCTCGGTCGCCAGCTCGGGCTCGGTGTCGGCCAGCGCGCCCGAGCCCGACGACAGCCGGGCGGCGTCGTCGCTGAGCAGGCGCATCATGCGCCCCAGGTGCGCGGTGCCGAGCCCCTCGAGCAGGTCGAGGCCGACGAGGCTCAGGTGGGCCTGGGCGGGCGTGGTGATGCCCGCCTGGTGCACGCCGTGGAAGTCGACGGTCTCCCCGCCGCTCGGGCGCCCGGTCGGCCCCGACGCCTCCATGACGTCGGCGGACGTGCCCGACCGGGGCCCGCCGGTGTCCTCACGGACACCGCGCGAGCCCCAGCCGACCGCGGTGCCGCCGAGAGCGGCGGCACCGGTCGCCAGCAGGCGGCGTCGGTCGAAGCGGGTCACTGGTCTCCCGCGTCGCCGTGGTCGTGGTCGGAGTGGTCGTCGTGGCCGGCGTCGTCGCCGTGCTCGGCGTGGTCGCCGCCGGCGTACTCCTCGTCGGCGCCCGTGTAGGGCTTCACGACCGCGGTGATGGTCTCCGTCGCGCCGTCGGCCAGCTCGAGGTCGATGGTCACGTCCTGACCGGCCTCGAGGGGGCCGGTCAGCTCCATCAGCATGATGTGGTCGCCGCCCGCGGTGAGCTCGTGCGTGCCGCCGGCGGGGACCGTGAAGCCGCCCTCCTTGGGCTGCATGACCATGGCGCCGCCGTCGCCGGCGACGACCTCGTGCAGCTCGACGAGGCCCGCCACGTCGGACGAGGCGCCCACGACGGTGATGTCGGCGCCGGTGTCGTTGACGAACGTGCCGAAGGCGGCGGTCATGCCCTCGTCGGTGGCCTTGACCCAGGGGTCGGTGATGGTCAGGCCGGTCGCCGAGCCGTCGTCGCCGGCCGCGGAGCTGCTGCTCGCGGCGTCGGCCGAGGTGTCCTCGGCGGCGGAGGCCGAGCTGCCGTCGTTGCCGCAGCCGGCGAGCAGCAGGACCGCGGCGGCGGCCACGCCGGCGCGGGTCAGGTGGGTGCGGGTGGTGGTGGATCGCTTCACGTGCGTTGCTCCTGGTGAGGGGGCGCGTCGAGGACGCGCGGAGGGGCGGCCTGCCGCCCCTGCAGGGGCTCAGGCCGTGGGAACGGGTACGGCGGCCCGCGGCGGCCCGCGCGTGAGGTGCGGGTCGCGGCGGGGAGCGGTCGCCGGGGTCGTGCCCACGGCGACGGGGAGGGGCGCGGGGTGCGCGGGCACGCCGTACCGCTGCGGGAGCGGGGGGAGCAGGCGCAGCAGGGCCGCGCGGACGAGGCGCCACCAGGCGCGCTCGGCGCCGAGCGCGGCGGCGACGGTGAGCGCGCCGGCCGCGCCGTGGGCGAGCGCCATGGTGAGCGGGTCGTGGGCGGGCGCCGGGCCGGTGAGACCCAGGGCGAGGTGGAGGCCCGCCTGGGTGAGCAGCGCCGTACCGGCGAGACCGGCGACGTCGAGGCGCCGGCGCGTCAGCGGGAGCGCCGTCGCGACGCCGACGAGCACGGCGAGGGCGGCCAGCCAGACCGGGGGAGCCGCGCCGCCGGCAAGCACGTGCGCGGTGACCGCACCGGCGCCGCACAGCACGCCCGCGCTCAGCGCGCGGGGGGTGCGGAGGGGCGTGGCGGTCACGGGCATGACGCGCTGATTCTAGGCGGTCGGGGGCGTCGACCCCGCATCGCTGTTTGGCGCCGACCGGTCGGGGCAGGACGGCCGCCATGGGATTCAACCTGCACCTCGTCGTGCTCGAGCACTCCTCCGTCGACCGGCTCGCGGTCGCGGGCTGGTTGCCCACCGGCGCGACCGTCAGCGCGGAGGAGGCGTCGCACTCCTGGTACGACGGGATCGCCGCCTACGAGTCCGCCGGCCACGTCGTGCTCCTCGACCCCACCCTGCGGCTGGCCGGGCGGACCGGCGACCTCGCGACGTCGCTCGGCACCACGGTGGTCTCCGCGACCTTCGGCAGCACGGCGGAGGTGCACGCCTACCAGGTCGACGGCCCCGACGTCTCCCGCCTAGTCGTGCTGCAGGAGGGCGAGGTGGTCGAGGACCAGGGCGGGGCCCTGCCCGAGGAGGCCGGGGTACGGCGCGACGACGGCGGCGAGAACTGGCTGTTCGACCTCCTGGCAGCCCGGGGCCACCGGCTCGACCTCGACGTGCCCGGCGCGGTGGTGCTGACGCACGGGTGATCCACGACCGGGACGGCGGCACGGGTGGTCGTACCGGATGTCACCACTCCCCCGGGCGACACCCCGCTGCGACGGGCCCCGGCCGGGAGGAGTGGTGACATCCGGGCGGCCGCGACCCGGCATCCACACCCGGCCCCCGGCGACCCCGCGACCGTCGGCGCCCCCTGCTAGGAAGAACCCATGACGTCCCCCTCCGGTGCACCGACCGTCGACCGCGCCGCCGCCCGCGAGGAGGCGGAGCGCCACCTGCAGGCGCTCGTCGGCCGCGACGACGCGCGGCTGCGCGACGACCAGTGGACCGCCATCGAGGCACTCGCCGTCGACCGGCGCCGCGCGCTCGTCGTGCAGCGCACGGGCTGGGGCAAGTCGGCGGTCTACTTCGTCGCCACGCTGCTGCTGCGGGCCCAGGGCGCGGGGCCGACGGTGATCGTCTCCCCGCTGCTCGCGCTGATGCGCAACCAGATCGCGGCGGCGCAGCGGGCCGGCGTACGGGCGGTGACGATCAACTCGACCAACCCGGAGGACTGGGAGCAGATCCACACCGGCGTCGCCGCAGGCGAGGTCGACGTGCTCCTCGTGTCGCCCGAGCGGCTCAACAACCCGACGTTCCGCGACGAGGTGCTGCCGCGTCTCTCGGCCAGCGCCGGGCTCCTGGTGGTCGACGAGGCCCACTGCATCTCCGACTGGGGCCACGACTTCCGGCCCGACTACCGCCGCATCCGCACGCTGCTCGCCGAGCTGCCCGACGGCGTGCCGGTGCTGGCGACGACGGCCACCGCGAACGCCCGCGTGACGCGCGACGTCGCCGAGCAGCTCGAGGCCGGCGGCGCGCCCGTCCTCGTGCTCCGCGGCTCGCTCGACCGCGAGTCGCTCCACCTCGGCGTCGTGCGGTTCCCCACGAGCGAGCAGCGGCTCGCCTGGCTCACCGACCACCTCCGCACCCTGCCGGGCTCGGGGATCATCTACTGCCTCACCGTCGCCGCCACCCAGGAGGTCGCGCAGCACCTGCGGGAGCAGGGGCACCACGTGGCGGCGTACTCCGGGCAGACCGACCCCACCGAGCGCGCCTCGCTGGAGGCCGCCCTCGCCGCGGGCGAGGTGAAGGCGCTCGTCGCCACCAGCGCGCTCGGCATGGGCTTCGACGCCACCCTCGGGTTCGTCGTCAACCTGGGGGCGCCGAGCTCCCCGGTCAGCTACTACCAGCAGGTCGGCCGCGCCGGCCGCGGCACCGAGCAGGCCGAGGTCGTGCTGCTGCCCGGCCGCGAGGACCGCGACATCTGGGCCTACTTCGGCTCCCTGGCGTTCCCGCCCGAGCGGCTCGTGCGCCAGACCATCGACGCCCTCGACGCCGCCGGCCGGCCCCTGTCGACCGCCGTGCTCGAAACCGAGGTCGAGCTGGGCCGCAACCGGCTGGAGACGATGCTCAAGGTGCTCGACGTCGACGGGGCGGTACGCCGCACGAAGGGCGGGTGGGAGTCCACCGGTCAGCCGTGGACGTACGACGCGGAGCGGTACGCCCGGGTCGCCGAGAGCCGCGAGCGGGAGCAGTCGGCGATGCTCGCCTACCTCGAGACCGACGTGTGCCGCATGCGGTTCCTGCGCTCCCAGCTCGACGACCCGGTGCCCGACGGCCCCGAGGGCGACTGCGGCCGCTGCGACAACTGCGGCGGCCTCACCCTCGACGCCGGCCTGGACGAGGCGGCCGTCGAGCAGGCCCGCGCCCGCCTCGACCGCCCCGGCGTCGTCATCGAGCCCCGCAAGATGTGGCCGAGCGGTCTCGACCGGCTCGGGGTCGAGCTCAAGGGCCGCATCAAGAACCCCGCCGAGGAGGGGCGCGCCGTCGCCCGCCTCACCGACCTCGGCCACGGCCAGGCGCTGCGGGACCTGTTCCGCGAGGGCCCCGAGGGGGCGTACGACGGGCCCGTCCCCGTGCCGCTCGTGCAGGCGGTCGTCGAGGTGCTCGGCGAGTGGCGCCCCCAGGTCGACCAGATCGTCGTCGTCGACTCGATGACCCACGGCGCGCTGGTGCGTGACCTCGCGTCCGGGCTGTCGCGCTACCTCGGCGTGCCGGTCGTCGGCAGCTGGTCCATCGCCGACCCGTCGATCCCGACCGGGGCGGGCGCCGCGAACTCCGCGCAGCGGGTCGCCGCCGTGCGCCGCCGCTCCCGGCTCGACCTCGACCTCGCCGACGACGGGCGCCTCGGCCGGGTGCTGCTCGTCGACGACCGCGTCGTCACCGGCTGGACCCTCACGCTCGCCGCCGCCGCGCTGCTCGAGGCGGGCGCGAGCGCTGTCGTACCGCTCGTGCTGGCGACCCAGTCCTGAGCGACCCAGTCGTGAGCGACCCGGTCCTGAGCCCGCGGGCCTCGACGGGCCCGGCTCAGCGCTGGTGCGCCAGCGACTGCCGCGCGAGCGCGGCGGCCGGGGAGGTGCGCGGCCGCGGCTTCACCACGGCGGGCACCTTGGCGCGTCGCGGCGCGGGCGGCTCGGCCGGGAGGTGCGGGTAGTAGTTGCGCGGCCGGCCGTTCTTGTCGACGGTCGCCAGCAGCTGCACGCCGATGAGCTCGACGGTGTGGGCGCTCAGCCACGACACGAGGATCGTCGGGATCGCGACGACCACCGCGGTCAGCAGGAACGTGTAGCCCGGGGCCCGGTCCGGCAGCAGGCCCATGCTCCCCACCCACCGCATGACGGGCTCGTGGGTCAGGTAGATCGCGTAGCCCAGGCCGCCGACCCACGCCAGCGGACCCCACGACAGCACCCGCGGCCACGGCCCCTCGTGGAGCACGATCGACGCCATGAAGACGGCCACGCCGAGCGCGTACGCCGGGTGCCACCACTCCTGCTGGAGCGTGTCGATCGGGCGGGCGACGACGAGCGCCAGCACGAACGCGGAGCCGAGGATGGCGCAGGCGGCGCGCACCGGGCGGCTCAGGCGGATGCCGGCCACCGTGAACACCGCGAGCAGCATGCCGATGCCGAAGTCGGTGGCCTTGCCGACGGGGGAGAACACGAGCGACCAGTCGGTGACCTCGGGCCGGCGGACCTGGGTCAGCCACGCGATGTAGAGCAGACCGACCACGATCATCAGCAGCGGTACGCCGAGCGCGAGCGCCAGCCGGTCGTCCTTCGTCCGCGTCCGCGTCACCGCGCGGTGGATCAGCGGCGTCAGCAGCGCGACCAGCACGTAGAAGTGGAACTCCACCGCCAGCGTCCAGGCCGGGCCGTTGGTCCAGAAGATGTACTCGTCGCTGTAGACGTGGGTGAAGGTCAGGTGGAGGACGAGGTCCTTCCAGTGGCCCGGCAGGTTCGGGTTGCTCCACGACCACACGATGATCGTCAGCACCCAGTAGAGCGGCACGACGCGGGCCAGGCGCTTCGCCAGCGTCAGGGCCCCGGAGCGGCCGGGGCGCCCCGACAGTGCCGCCGCCGCCAGCGGCAGCCACATGACGAAGCCCGACAGCACGAAGAACATGTCGACGAACATGTCGACGCCGTACATCAGCTGGTGCCCGAGCCCGTCGAGCGGCCACGCCTGCGTGGGTCCGGTCCGGTTCCACATGTAGGCGTGCACCAGCACCACGGCGAGGGCGGCGACGCCGCGCAGCCAGCCGAGGGGGTACATGGCGCGCCCACCGCCGCTCGTGCCGCGGGTCCTGCCGATGCCGGCGGAGGCGTCGGCCTTCTCGAAGCCGGTCTGCGTCGGGCTGGCCAGCCCCTGGGTGCCCGGCAGGGACGAGGTGCCCGGCCCGGCCGGGGTCTGCGTGCTCATGCGGCGCTCCGGTCGTGGGTGAGCGTGCGGGTCGCGTCGGTCGCGGCGCTGCGGGCCGTGACGACCCAGACGCGCTCGCCGCGGATCTGCTTGAGGTGGGCGACGCGGTTCACCAGGTTCTTCGCGCCCGTGTAGATCACGACGTTGAGCAGCGCGGCCCGCACGAACCACCAGCCGTGCCGGCGTACCTCGGGCACGGAGACGCGCCACGCCACCATCGTCTGCACCGCGCCGGAGCTGACGATGTAGAGCGAGAGGAAGAAGAAGATGGGCGAGGTGAGGTCGATGCCCTGGTCGCGCCAGGCGAGGAACACCATCAGCGGCCACACCAGCTGCACGAGCCACGGGTACGCCTCGCGCCACGCCAGCAGGAACAGCACGCCGAGGCGGCGACGCACCCCGAGCTCGCGGCTCGTCAGCAGCGGCCACAGGTGGCGCAGCGACACCTGGAACCAGCCCTGCGCCCAGCGCAGCCGCTGGCGCCACCAGCCGGTGACGGTCGCCGGGGCGAGCTCGCGGCTCACGAGGCCCGGGTCGTTGACGATCTTGCCGCCGGCCAGCAGCAGCCGCATCGACGACTCGATGTCCTCGGTGAGGTAGGACCCGCGGAGCCGGACCTGCTCGAGGGTGTCGCGGCGCCAGTAGCCGTTCGACCCGCCGAAGATGCCGAACCCGTGCAGGATCGTGCGGCCCGGGTGGGCGACGGCGTACAGCTGCTCGAACTCGACCGCCACGGTCTGCGCGAGCAGCGTGTCGGCCTCGCGGATGACGCAGTGGCCCTGCACGACGTCGGCGCCGTTCGCGATCCAGTGCCACGCGCGGGCGAACGCGCCGGGCATCGGGTGGTGGTCGGCGTCGAAGATCCCGACGAACTCGCCGGTCGCGAAGCGCAGCGCGGCGTTGACGTTCTGCGCCTTCGAGGTGCTGTCGTGCACCCGCAGCACCGTCAGGTCCGGGTGCTGATCGTCGAGCGTGGCCAGCACGTCCTCGACCGCCAGGTCCTCGGGGGTGTTGTAGGCCAGGATCACCTGCAGGCCGCCGGCGTAGGACTGGTCGAGGAACGTGTCGAGGGTGTCGAGGATCGTGTCGGCCTCGTTCGGCAGGTACGCCGCGATGATCGCCGTCGCGGGCGGGGGCGTCAGGTCGCGCAGCTCCTCGGGCAGCTCGGGGAGCATCGGTGGGTCGAGGGCGGTGAAGCACTCCGCCCAGATGGCCGTCGCGGTGATGGTCAGCGCGCCGACGACGACCCAGTAGACGGCACCGGAGATGTCGAGGCCGAGGCCGTAGGTGAGGAAGAGCAGCGCGAGCGGCAGCAGGAAGGCGCCGACGGTCGCGATGAGGATCTGGGTCGCGAACGTGCGCCGCGAGATGACGGGCTCGCGCTCGTCGGCGTGCCGGCGCACCGGCTGGAAGTCGCGCTGGCGCACCGAGTGGCGGGCGCCCTCGGTGGCCATCCGCACCGCCCGGTCCTCGGGGGAGCGGGCCGTGATGGGGGCCCAGCCGACGCCGAGCTCGATGCGCCGCGTGCTGTGGCCGAGCCGGTTCAGCGCCTCGAGGGTGTGGTAGGCCATCTCCTGCAGTCGCACCGGGCGGGCGCCGTGCCCCGTGTGGTGCAGGCGCAGCACGAGCAGGCCGTCGGGGGTCGCCTCGACGCGCTCGCCGTCGAGGAGGTGCACCACCAGCTGCGCGGCCACGTCCTCCATCACGTCCTGGGTGGCGTGGAGCGACGCGGACGTGGTGCCGGGGGCGACCCACACGGGGTCGATGACGGCCACCAGGGACTCGCCGGCGCGGCGCCAGGGGATGCCCGGCACGCGGTCGAGCCAGCGCGGCGCGGCGGCGGGCCGCGGCTCCGGCTGCTCGCCGTGGACGGTGTCGGCGTCGACCGGGACCAGCCTGCCGCTCAGCACCTGCAGGTGCTGGCGCAGCCGGTCCTCGGCGATGGCCGAGGTGTCGACGTCGTTCGACATCGTCGTGACCTCCCAGTCGTGGCGATCTGCGGACCACCCGGGCGCACCGGCGGATCACGCGCGGTCCATCCCGGCCCTGCTCCCTAGGGACCCGCAGCGTCGCGGGCGCGGCACACGGCCACCAGGGGGTTCAACGGAGCAGTTGCGCGGAGGTCGGGTCCGCAGAGGAATTTCTTCGTCTCGTCTAGACCAATTCTTGAGGACGACGGTAACGGCCGGCCCCGGGCCGGGCCGAGCCCTGCGGTCCGATGGTGACGAGGGACACGTGCTCCGCCCGGGTCGCGGGCCTCCGGACCGGTGCGGGGTCCCCGCACGCGACGAGGGCCGCACCACCGGTCGGTGCGGCCCTCGAGGCGGCTGCGGGAGCGCGAGCGGGTCAGTGACCGACCATCGCGGCCGGGTCGACCTTGCGCTCCGACGGCTTGCGCGGCAGGAAGAACGCCGGCACGAGGCAGACCCCGACCAGCACCGCGGCCACCACGAACGTGTCCGCGAAGACGGCCGCCATGTCCGGGAGGACGTCGCCCAGCGTGCTGGGGTCGACGCCCAGGCGACCGGCGACCTCGGCGACCGCCGCGGCCTGGCCCGGGTCGGACGGGTCGACGCCGGCCTCGGACAGGGCCGTGCCGAGGCGGACCGACGGCATGTCCCGCAGCCCGTTCGTCAGCAGCACCGAGAAGACGGCAGTGCCGATGGAGGCGCCGACCTGCTGCACGATGTTGAGCAGCGTCGAGCCCCGCGCGACGGTGTGGTCGCTGAGGGTGCGCAGCGCGGCGGTCATCAGCGGCATCATCGTGCCGCCCATGCCGAGGCCCATCACGAAGAGCGCGCCGAGCACGTACAGGTACGACGTCTCGTGGTCGATCTGCGTCAGCAGCGCGAAGGCGCCCGTGATGACCGTGAGGCCGACGAGCACGATGCGGCCCGGACCGATCTTGTCGACCAGCACGCCGGCCAGCGGCATCGTCACCATGGCGCCGATGCCCTGCGGAGCCAGGAGCACCCCCGCGCTGAGCGTGGACTCGTCGCGCACCTGGATGAAGTAGAGCGGGAACAGCAGGCTGGCGCCGAAGAAGGCGACGCCGAACAGCGTCAGCGACAGCACCGCCACGGTGAGGTCGCGGTTGCCGAACAGCCGCAGGTCGACCAGCGGGTGGGCGTTGGCGGGGCGCAGCGCCCACGGCACGAACGCCACGATGAGCAGCAGGCCGATGATGGCGGGCGCGAGCACCTGGGCGTCCGCGACCGTGCCGGTCTCGGGGATCGAGCTGATGCCGTAGAGGAACGCGGCCAGGCCCGGGGAGAGCAGCAGCATCCCGACGAGGTCGAAGGTCTCCGACGGCTCGACGTCGTCGGCCGGCAGCACCCTGGCCGCGTACACCAGCGCGGCGATGCCGATGGGCAGGTTGATGAGGAAGATCCAGTGCCACGACGCGATCTCGATGAGCCAGCCGCCGAGGATGGGCCCGAAGATCGGGCCGAGCAGCATGGGGATGCCCAGCACGGCCATGACGCGCCCCACCCGCTCGGGACCGGCCGCCCGCGTCAGGATCGTCATGCCGAGCGGCATGAGCATGCCGCCGCCCAGGCCCTGCAGGACGCGGAAGGCGACGAGCATCTCCAAGGACGTCGCCATCGCGCACAGCACGGAGCCGAGCGTGAAGAGCACCACGGCGAGCAGGTAGAGCCGCTTCGTGCCGAAGCGGTCCGCCGCCCAACCGGTGAGCGGGATGACGCTGGCGAGGGCGAGCGTGTAGCCCGTCATCGTCCACGCCACCTGCGCGGACGTGGCGTCGAACTCCGACTGGAAGGTGTCGAGCGCCACCGAGACGACGGTGATGTCGAGGATGGACATGATGGCGCCGAGCACCACGACGCCGGCCACGACGAGCACGCCCCGGTCGAGCTTGTCGTCGGACGCGCCGTCGGGGCGCAGCTCCCCGGTGGCGGGGTCGAGACAGGTCATGGGTGGCAATGTAGGGACGCCCGCCGACGTCCGGCACCCGACTTTCGTCCAGCAGTTCCCGGGCGGGGCGTGAGGTCGCTCACGCCCCGCCTGCGTCAGCCGACGAGACCGTCGACGGCAGCCAGCACCGCCGGGTCGTCGGGGGTCGTGGTCGGCGCGAACCGGGCGACGACGGAGCCGTCCGCGTCGACGAGGAACTTCTCGAAGTTCCACTGCACGTCGCCCGGCTCGGGGCTCTCCTTGAACCCGCCGGCGTCGGCGTACGGCGTGCCCACCAGCGCGTCGTACACGGCGTGGCGGCCCGCGCCGTTGACCTCGACCTTCTCCGTGAGGGGGAACGAGACGCCGTAGGTCGCGGAGCAGAACTCGGCGATCTCCTCGTTCGTGCCCGGCTCCTGCCCGCCGAACTGGTTGCAGGGCAGGCCCACGACGGCGAGGCGGTCGGCGTACGTCTCCGCGAGCTGCTCGAGCGCCGAGTACTGCGGCGTGAGGCCGCACTTGCTGGCCACGTTGACGAGCAGGGCGGGGCGACCGCCGGTGAGCTCGCCGAGGGTCGCGGGGGTGCCGTCCAGGCGGGCGATCGGGGTGTCGAGGAGGCTCATGCCGCGCAGCGTACGCCGCGCCTGTCGGCGGCCCCCGCTAGGTTCGACGGGCCCTGCACCCGCGATCGTCCGAGGTCCTGCGTTGAGCTTCGTCCCCCTGTCCGGCCCGGCGACGTTCCGCGCCGCCGAGCCCCCGCGCGCGAGCGCGGTGGTGTTCACCGGGCGCGGGCGCGAGGTGGAGCTGCCGCTGCGCGCCGCGCTGCCGGTGCTGACGCGCGGGCAGTCCGCCCCCGCGGCCCACCCGAGCGTGGGCCTGCTGGCGGGGGCGGCGCTGCTGGCGGTGCGGATGGTCGCGGCCGGCCGGTTCACCCCCGACGAGCGCACCGACGCGTGGCGCGCGGACCCCGACGCCGACGACCACGACCGGCTCGTCATGCTCGCCCGCTCCCGGGCCCACGACGACCTGGCGCCCGAGGACGCGCTCGCGCTGGCGCGCTCCGTGCTCGACGCCGTCACCGACACGCTGCCGCGCACCCCGCCGAGCGGCGCGTCGGGCCGGGTGGGCGGCCCGGGGTCCCCGGGCCTGCGCTCGCCGGGCCTGCGCTCGCCGGGCCCACGCTCCCCGGGAGTGGGCACGCCGACGACGACACCCGGCCCGCCGCCGCGACGCAGCGAGTTCTCCGAGCGCCTGCGGGCCCGCATCGCGGAGGCCCGCTCGGCGCGGGCGGAGGACACGTCGCTCGCCCAGCTCGTCACCCTGTCGCTGCGCGTCGAGGCCGACGAGGAGGAGCTGGTCGCCGGGGCGGTCCGCCTCGTGCTGCAGGTGCACGACGAGCGCGACCCCCTGCGGTTCTGCGACGCCGCGCTGCTCTGGGCGGGGGAGGGCGGCGAGCACGGGTTCGGCTCCCGGGCCCGCACCCACGCGACGATCGCGCTGCGCGACGCGGCGACCGCCTGGCCGGTGCTGGAGCGGTTCGCGCAGCTGGCGGTCCCCGACGAGATCACCCTCGACGCCGACGAGATCGCCGGCCTCCTGGAGGACGGCGTGGGCGCGCTGCGGGAGCGCGGCGTCGACGTGCTGTGGCCCCGCAGCCTCGGCACCGACCTGACGACGCGGGCGGTGCTCGACCACCGCCCCCGCTCGACCGGCCCGCGGGAGGACCTGCTCCACGACGGCCTCTTCGGGCCCGACGCGCTCTTCGCCTTCTCCTGGCAGGTCGCGCTCCACGGCGAGGCGCTGACCCACGAGGAGATGGACGAGCTGGCGCGCGCCGCGTCGCCGATCATCCGGCTGCGGGGGGCGTGGACGGTGGTCGACCCGACGGTGGCGCGCCGCGCGCGCAAGCGCCTGGTGCGCACCGTCAAGCCCGCCCAGGCGCTCGCGGCGGCGCTCACCGGTGTGGTCGAGGTCGACGACGCGCCCGCCGAGGTGGTCGTCGGCGCCACCCTGCTGAAGGTGCGGGAGCGGCTGCTCGAGGCCGCGACCCGCGAGCCCGTCGACCCGCCCGCCGGGCTGCGGGCCACGCTGCGCGACTACCAGCGTCACGGCCTCACCTGGCTGGCCGAGCTGACGGGTCTCGGCCTGGGCGCCTGCCTCGCCGACGACATGGGGCTGGGCAAGACCCTCACCCTCATCGCGCTGCACCTGCACCGCGTCGAGGAGGGCCTGGCCACCGGTCCCACGCTCGTCGTCTGCCCCACCTCCCTGCTCGGCAACTGGGAGGCGGAGATCCGCCGCTTCGCCCCCGACGTGCCGGTCCGCCGCTTCCACGGCTCCGCGCGCTCGCTCGAGGCCGGGCTCGGCGACGACCCGGGGTTCGTGCTCACGACGTACGGCACGCTGCGCAGCGACGTCACCGGCCCGACGCGGGCGCTGGCGGCACAGCGCTGGGGGCTCGTCGTCGCCGACGAGGCGCAGCACGTGAAGAACCCCGCGTCGGGCACGGCCCGCGCGCTGCGCCAGCTCACCAGCGACGCCCGGGTCGCCCTCACCGGCACCCCGGTCGAGAACCACCTCACCGAGCTGTGGGCGATCCTCGACTGGGCGACGCCCGGCCTGCTCGGCAGCCGCAACGCCTTCCGCAAGGTGTGGGCGGCGCCCATCGAGTCCGGCGCCGAGCCGAGCAAGGCCCGCCAGTTCGCCGACCTCATCGGCCCGTTCCTCCTGCGCCGGCGCAAGTCCGACCCGGGCATCGCGCCCGAGCTGCCGCCCAAGACCGAGACCGACCACCTGCTCGACCTCACCCGGGAGCAGGTCGTGCTCTACGAGGCCTACGTGCGCGACTGCATGGAGCGCATCGAGCGCTCCGACGTCGAGGCCCGCCGCGGCCTCGTGCTCGCGATGCTCACCGGGCTCAAGCAGATCTGCAACCACCCGGCGCACTTCCTCAAGCAGTCGAACGGCCGCATCGCGGGCCGCTCGGAGAAGCTCGAGCTGCTCGACGAGCTCGTCGCCACGATCGTGGCCGAGGGCTCCTCCGTGCTGGTCTTCACGCAGTACGTCGCGATGGCCCGCCTCGTCGAGCAGCACCTCGCCGCGACCGGCGTGCCCCACCAGCTGCTCCACGGCGGCACCCCGGTGAAGGAGCGCGAGCGGATGGTCGCCGACTTCCAGGCCGGTCCGGAGGCGGGCGGCCCGCCGGTGTTCCTGCTCTCGCTGAAGGCCGGCGGCACGGGGCTGAACCTCACCCGCGCCGACCACGTCGTGCACCTCGACCGGTGGTGGAACCCGGCGGTGGAGGACCAGGCGACCGACCGGGCCTACCGCATCGGGCAGACCCGGCCGGTGCAGGTGCACCGCCTCGTCACCCGCGGCACGGTCGAGGAGCGGGTCGCCGAGCTGCTCACCCGCAAGCGCGCGCTCGCCGACGCCGTGCTCGCCCGCGGCGAGGCCGCGTTCACCGAGCTCGACGACGCCGACCTGCGCGACCTCGTCACGCTGCGGCGTACCCCCTCCACGGGCGCGGCGGGGGACCCGGGGTGACCACCACCCGCACGACCCACCCCCGGCTGGCGCCGCGCCGCGCCGGCGGTCGCCAGCCGTGGTGGGCGAAGGCGTGGACGCGGGCGGTGGAGGAGGCGGCGTTCGCCGAGCGCGACCTGCGGGCCGGGCAGCGCCTCGCGCGCGCCGGGCAGGTCGGGGGCATCACCGTCGGCGCCGGCTCGGTGCTCGCCGCCGTCCGGGAGGACGACGACGCCTGGACGGTCACCGTCGAGGTGCCCGTGCTCGCCGACGCGGACCGCGACGCGCTGGTCGACGTCGTCGCCGCCGAGTCGGGCCGCGTCGCGGCGCTGCTCGCCGGGGACCTGCCGCACCGGCTCGTGGAGGACGCGGAGGAGCTGGGCGTCGAGCTGCTCCCGTACGGCGGGGAGCTCGCCGCGACCTGCACGTGCCCGCACGCCCTCGACCCCTGCGCCCACGCCCTCGCCGTGCTCGTCCAGGTCGGGTGGCTCGTGGCCGACGACCCCCTCGTGCTGCTGGCCCTGCGCGGTCTCGACCGCGAGACCCTGCTGGCCCGGCTGCACGCGCGCACGGGTGGCGCGGGCGACGGGCCCGGCGGCGACGCGCCGGCCGGGGAGGACCCCGACGCGCTCGACGTGGCGGCCGACGCGGCCCTGCGCGCCGCGCGGCTGCTGCGCGAGATCGAGGCGGGGCGGGTGCCGGAGAGCTGGTGACCCGGCGGGCCGGTGACCCGGCGAGCGAGCGGGCGCGCGGGCGCGCGGCCCGGGCTCAGCGCTCGGCGACGAGCATCGACGTGCCCAGCCCCACCATCAGCGCTCCGCCGGCGGCGCCCAGCCCGTCGAGCCGCTCGGGCCGGCGGGCGAACCACGCCCGCGCCTGCGAGGCGACGAGCACCCACAGGGAGTCCGACGCCGCGGCGAGCACGCAGAAGACGAGCCCGAGCAGCGCCACCTGCGGTCCGGCCGGCCCCGTGCCGGTGAACTGCGGCAGGAACGCGACGAAGAAGACGAGGGTCTTGGGGTTGGTCGCGCCGACGACGACCCCGATGCGCAGCGACCGGAGCGCCGGGGTCCGGGCCGGCACCGCGGTCGCCCCACCGCCGGCGCCCGGCTCGAGGGCCCGGCGTGCGTCCGCGCGGTGCCGCACGGCCTGCACGCCCAGCCACACGACGTACCCCGCCCCGGCCACCTTGACCACCGTGTAGGCGGTGGCGCTCGCGGCCACGACCGCCCCGAGACCGACGGCGACGAGCAGCACCTGCGCGAGCACGCCCACGCCGTTGCCGAGCGCGGAGAGCAGGGCGTCGCGGCGGCCCACGGTCAGGGCGCGCCCGATCGTGAAGAGCAGGCTGGGGCCGGGGACCTGGATGAAGAGCAGGGACGCGACGAGGAACGCGACCCACTGGTGCTGCGACGGCATGCCCGCAGTGTGCGCCGTCGCGAGGCCGCGCGCGAGCCGGTTCCGGACGGCGGTCGGTGCCGGGCGCTCGGGCCGCGCTCGGGCCGCGCTCGGGCCGCGCTCGGGCCGCGCTCGGGCCGCGCTCGGGCCC
>NZ_JAHWBL010000029.1:0-46845 GCF_029493445.1 Nocardioides sp. ChNu-99
CCGGGCGGCGGCCGCAGCGGGGGCGGGCGCGCCGAGCGGGCCCGGGAGCGGGTCGGACAGCGGGTCGGACGATGCGGGCGGAGGGGTGGGGGGCGGAGGGGTGGCGGGCGTGGCGGGCACGGCCGCGCCCGGGCGCACCGCGGTGGCGCCGTTGCGCGCGTCGTGGGGCAGCACCGGGGGGAGCGGGGTCAGCAGCGCGGGGGAGACGGCCGGGATCGTGCCGGTCGCCTCGGTGCCGCGCTCGGCCTCGGCGGCTGCCATGCCGGCGGGGTCCCCGACGTACTCGCGCAGGTAGTCGGCGACGCCCCGGGCGGTGGTCAGGTCGTACGGCGCGCGCGGGGGGTCCGTCGCGTTGAGGACGTCGTCGCACAGCTCGTCGAGCACGCGCGGGATGCCGGCGCGCACCTGCCGCGGGCGCAGGACGGTGTGGCCGTCGAGGGGGGCGGCGGGCATCTCCGAGGGGGAGCGACCCGGCCAGCGGCCCGTGAGGCCCGCGTAGAGCAGGCTGACGATCTCGTGCACGTCGTCGCGCTCCGTGGCCGGCGGCAGCCCCTTCAGCGCCGCGTCGACCTGGGCGCCGACGACGCGCACCGAGCCGGAGAGGTCGACGAGCACGTTCTCGGGGGCCAGGCGGCCGTGGGTGACGCCGACGGCGTGGGCGGCCGCCATGGCGCCGGCGACCTCGCCGACCATCCACGCGGCGCGGCGGGGGGCCAGCGGCGCGTGTTGCAGCATCAGCAGCAGGGAGGTGCCGGTCCCCCACTCCGTGACGACGTACGTCATGCCCGCCTTGACCTCGGCGTCAAGCACGCGGAGGAACCGGCGGTCGGTCAGGCGGGCGCAGCCGCGGGCGGCCTCGAGGAGGGTCGCGGCGCGCGGGGTGCCGGCGGGGCTGACGAACACCGCGACGTGGCGGGCCAGGACGCGGTCGTGCGCCCGCCAGAAGCGCCCGTCGCCGGTCTCGGCGAGGAGGTCGATGAGCAGGTAACGGTCGGCGAGCACGTCACCGGGCCGGATCGTCGGCACCCGCAACCTCCTCACCCGTCGGTCTGGTCATCGGCTCGGGCCATCGTAGGACGCCGGCCGAGCGCGCGTGGGCTCAGCGTCGGACCCGGCGCACGACGGTGCTCACCACGTCGTTCACCTCCCGCACGCGCAGCAGGCGTGCGAGGAGGAGGACGAGGACGAGGTAGAGGAGGCCGACGACCACCAGCACCCCCGCGGCCAGCACCGGCGAGGGCTGGTCGGGCAGCAGGTCGACGACCTGCAGCCGGACCACCCAGGCGATGGCGGCCGCGACGAGGACGGCGGGCAGGAGGCGGGCGAGGAACGCCGCCGTCCGACCCGTGTGCAGCCCGCCGAGGGTCCGGGACAGCACCGCGTACGACAGCGCCGCACCCACGGCGTACGCGCAGCCGTAGGCGAGCACCAGCGCGGGCGCGGTGTCGTAGAGGTTCGCGCGGCGCACCAGCAGGACGGCGGCGCCGATGTTGACGACGGCGATGACGCACTGCACGAGGAACACCCGCCGCGTCTGCTCCAGGGCGTAGAACCCCCGGAGCATCATGTAGTGCACCGTGAACAGCACCATCACGGGCGCGAAGAGCACGAGGGACGGGACGAAGACCTCGAACGAGTCGCGGGCCGCGCCGTACCCCCAGATGAGGTTCGCCAGGTCCCGCGCGGCGACCACCACGAGCGTCACCGCGGGGACCACGAACGCGAGCGTGGTGCGCAGCGTGCTCGACAGCGTGTCGGCGACGGCGCGCAGGTCCGACTCCGCAGCCGCGGCCGACAGCCGCGGGAGGATGGCCGTCGTCAGCGACACGGTCACCACGGAGTGCGGCACCATCATGATGAGGAAGGCCTGGGAGTACACGAAGTAGCCGGTGCCGAGCTCGCCGCTGGCCGCGGCCTCCGTCGTGCCGGCGGACGCCAGGCGCACGACGACGGTGTACGCCAGCTGGTTCACGATGACGAAGCCGATCGTCCAGCCGGCGAGGCGGAAGGTGCGGCCCAGGCCGGTGCCCACGAAGTCGAAGCGCGGGCGGAAGCGCAGTCCGGTGGCCCGCAGGAAGGGCACGAGGATCACCAGCTGGGCCACGATGCCGAGCGTCGAGCCGATCCCGAGCAGCAGCTCGCGCCCGGTCGAGAACGCGGCGTTCTGACGGTCCTCGGCGACGGGCCCGAAGGTGGTCAGGTAGACGACCAGCACGGTCACGGAGATGACGTTGTTGGCGATCGGCGCCCACATCATGGGGCCGAAGCGTCCGCGCGAGTTCAGGATCTGCCCGAGGAGCACGAACATGCCGTAGAAGAAGACCTGCGGCAGGCAGTAGCGCGCGAAGTCGACGGCGGACTCCCGCTGCGCCGCCAGCTGCGGCGAGTCGAAGGCGTCGTCGAGGTAGATCGACATCACCCAGGGCGCAGCCACCACCAGCAGCACGGTGACCGTGCCCAGGAACAGGGTCGCGAGGGTCACGATGCGGTTGACGTAGGCCTCGCCCCCGTCTGCGTCGTGCTTCATCGCCCGCACCAGCTGCGGCACCAGCACGGCGTTGAAGACGCCGCCGGCGAGCAGGATGTAGACCATGTTCGGCACCGTGTTGGCGATGCTGAAGACGTCGGCGTGCATCTGCGTGCCGAGCGCAGCGGCCAGCAGGATGCCCCGCACGTAGCCCGACAGGCGCGACACGATCGTGCCCGCGGCCATGACGGCGCTGGAGCCGAGCACGCCCTCGTCGACGGAGTGCTCGGCGGCGCGCTTGCCGCCGCGACCCGCACCGGGCTCGCGGTCGGCCTCGCGGTCGGACTCGCGCTCCGCGGCGCGGGCCTCGGCCCGCGGGTCCCCGACGGCGCCGAGGTCGCCGAGCGCGAGCTCGCCGGTGGCGGCGTCGCCCGAGAGGGGCGCACCCACCGCGGCCGGGCCGGGGGCGCGGTGCTTGCCGCCGGACGGGGGCTCGGCCGGGTCCTCGACGGGCGCCGCGGGCAGGGCGTGGCCGCTGTCGGGCAGCCACAGCGCCGGGCGCTCACGGGTCTCGTCGAGGGGGAAGCCGTCGTCCTCCCAGCCGGGGGGCGACCCCTGGGACGACCCGTGGGGTGACCCGTGCGGTGACAGGGGGTCCTGCGGTGAGCTCACGCGGTGCTGCCCGTCCGTTCGTCCGTCGGCTCCGCCGCGGGGGCGGGCTCGGGTGTCTCGTCGGCGGCGAGGCGCCGCGCTGCTGCACGCCGGCGGCGCACGAACATGGAGGAGGTGCCGACCAGGAGCACGAAGGCGACGGCGATGACGATCCAGATCACGTCGCTCACCGCCGTCGAGCGCAGCGGCACGGTGGTCGAGGCGCCGAGCGGCACGCCCTCGGCGTCGGTGACCCGCACCTGCGCGTCGAAGACGCCGATGTAGTCGAGGGTCGCGGACAGCAGCACCGTCGCGCTGCCGCCGGGCGGCAGCTCGACCGGGCCGGAGTCCTCGAGGGTGACGGGGTCGCCCTCGGCGCCCCGCAGCTCGACGGCGACCGGCTGCTCGAGGCCGTTGGTGACCCGCACGCTGAAGCGCCCCGACTCCGACGCCAGCGTCACCGACGGCGGGCCCTCGACGGTGACCTCGCCCAGGAGCGACTCGATCTGCGCGACCGCGGCCTGGGTGGTCTCGCGGGTGCGGGCCACGTCGTTGCGGTGCGCGTAGGACAGCAGCACCGCGGCCTCGCGCTCCACCTGGCTCCGCACGGCGTCGGTGTCCGGGAGGATCTCGTCGAGGCGGGCGCCGCGCACCAGCAGCTGCTGGCCCCGGTCGAAGACGTCGGCCGGCAGCGTCTCGGCGCCGGCGTCGGTCACGACGTCCCCGGGCTCCGCGGTCGGCAGGTCGCCGGCCGCGAGCTCGCTGAGCGGCACCGCCCGCAGCCACCCGGTGTCGAGCCCCGCGGTGGGGGAGGCCGACGCGCCCGGCTCCCACGCGGAGGGCAGCACGACGACGGGCGGGGAGTACGACGCGGCGTCGGGCCCGAGCGCCCCCACGACCGCGTCGGCCAGCAGGCGCTGGCGGACGGCGAGCCCCGACGTACGAGCCGCCGCGGTCTCGGCGGCCCCGGCGGCGGAGGTCCCCTCGTCGCCGGCGTCGCCCGTGTCGTCGGTGTCGCCGGCGTCACCGCCCGTGTCACCGTCGGTCGCCACGGCGTCGGACCCGCCGGCCGACCCGTCGGTGACGACGAGGGTGCGTCCGCCGAGGTCGAGCACGGGCTCGTCGCCGACGGCCAGCTCCTCGTCCTCGGTGGGGAGGCGGTCGTCGCCGACCAGCAGGACGGCGTCGTCCTCGAGCACGTCCAGGTCCTGCTGCGAGACGCCCTCGCCCTCGGGGGCGACGGCCGGCACGCCGCTCAGCTCGAACCGCTCCAGCGCCTCGTCGGCGAGGAGCCGCGCGCGAGCGTAGGCCTGCGGACGGTGCTCGGCGGCGCCGGCGAGGTCGGTGTCGCCGTACGGGAGCACCAGCAGCTCCCCGGCACGCAGGAGGGCGAGCACGTCCTCGAGCCAGGCGGCGGCGTCGCGGGCGAGGTCGTCGTCCGCGGCGGGGGCGTCGTCACCGCCGCCCCGGTCGCTGTCACCCTCGGCGCCGCCGTCGGTGGTCGCGCCGTCCCCCGGCTCGCGGGCGGCGGGCGCGGCCAGGGTGCGCTCGGGGTTGCCCGCGGCGAGGCGCTGGGCGACGTCGAGCACCGCCGGGTCCACCAGCCAGGTCACCGGCCCGGAACCGGGCTGCGCGACGGCGTCCACGACGTGGCGCAGGCGACCGTCGTCGCCGAGCAGCTCGGCCCAGCGCTCGGGGTCGGCGACGGAGCCGTCGGGGGCGTGGCGCACCGCCTCGCGCAGCGGCACCACCACCGACGCCTGCACGCCCGGAGGCGTCGCGGGCTGCGCGGGCAGCAGCGGGAGGAGCACCCGGTCCTTGCCCTCCGCGTTGCCGCTGCGGCCCTCGTCGGTCGCGCCGAGCGCGTGGACGCCGAGCCAGTAGACCCCCGGCTCGCTCCCGACCGCGAGCGCCGCCCGCGGCAGGACGATGGTGAACGGCCGCGTCTGACCGGGCTCCAGGGTGGTGATGGAGTCGTCGAACGCGCCCTCGGCCGTGATCCGGTTGCCGATGGGGTCGTCGACGTCGCTCGCCGCGGCGTCGGCCACCTCGTCGGCGTCCGTCAGCGGCTCGGTCGAGGTCAACGGGTAGATGCGGACGTCGCGCCACTCGTCGTCCGAGGTGTTCGTGACGGTGCCGGTCGCGGTGACGACGCCCTCGGTCGCCGTCGTCAGCACCTCGGGGGTGACGTCGAGCAGCCGCACGTCGAGGGCCGCGCCGTCGCCGTCGGCGGCGAGCGCCGCCGTACTCGGGGCCGACCCGGACGCCTCCGGCGCGGGTACGGCGGCACCCGCCGCCGCGGGCACCATCGGGCCGAGCAGCACGAGGGCGAGGAGCGCCACGACGCCGGTCACCGCGGCCCGCAGCAGCGCGGTCGCGGGAGAGGGCGCGGGTGGCGTCGGACGCCCGGGAGCCGGGGGTCGCGGGGCGCGCGGGGGAGACGCGACCGGCTCGAGCATGGCGACGACTCTAGGACAGGCGCGGGCAACTAGAGTGGTCCGTCGTGTCCACCGAGCCCGCGAGCCCCGCCGTCACCCCGTCCGCGGGCGGTGAGCAGCTGTCGATGGTGCAGGTGCAGCAGCGCGTCGCCGCGGAGCTGGAGCGCATCGGGGCCGTGGTCGACGAGCTGGGTGAGCGCTTCGTCGCCGCCGGCCACCAGCTCCACCTCGTGGGCGGGCCCGTGCGCGACGCCATGCTCGGCCGGCTGCAGGACGACCTGGACTTCACGACCTCGGCGACGCCCGAGGAGGTCGAGCGCCTCCTCAAGGGCTGGGCCGAGGCCGTGTGGGACATCGGGCGCGCCTTCGGCACGATCGGCTGCCGCAAGGGCGGCTGGACGATCGAGATCACGACGTACCGCTCCGAGGCCTACAGCCCCGACTCCCGCAAGCCCGAGGTCGTCTACGGCACCGACCTGGGCGGCGACCTCGGCCGGCGGGACTTCACCGTCAACGCGATGGCCGTCTCCATCCCCGACCGCCGCTTCGAGGACCCCTTCGGCGGCATCGTCGACCTCGCCCACCGGGTGCTGCGCACGCCGGGGCGCCCGGAGGACTCCTTCTCCGACGACCCCCTGCGGATGATGCGCGCGGCCCGGTTCGCCGCCCAGCTCGGCTTCGACGTCGCGCCCGAGGTCGTCGCGGCGATGACCGCGATGGCGGAGCGGATCGACGTCATCTCGGCCGAGCGCGTGCGCGACGAGCTCGTGAAGCTGGTGTGCGCGCCGTACCCCCGTCTCGGGCTCGCGCTGCTGGTCGACACCGGGCTGGCCGCGCGGGTGCTGCCCGAGCTGCCGGCGCTGCGCCTCGAGCGCGACGAGCACCACCGGCACAAGGACGTCTACGAGCACTCCCTCACGGTGCTCGAGCAGGCGATGGACCTCGAGCCGCGCCTCGCCGGCGAGGACGGCGCGGGCGTGCCCGACTTCGTCGTGCGGTTCGCGGCGCTCATCCACGACATCGGCAAGCCCCGCACGCGCCGGTTCGTCGACGGCGGCACCGTGACGTTCCACCACCACGACGTCGTCGGCGCCAAGCTGGCCCGCAAGCGCATGAAGGCGCTGCGGTTCTCCGGCGAGCAGATCGACGCCGTCGCGAAGCTGGTCGAGCTGCACCTGCGCTTCCACGGGTACGGCGACGGGGAGTGGACCGACTCCGCCGTCCGCCGCTACGTCCGCGACGCCGGCGACCAGCTCGAGCGGCTCCACATCCTCACCCGTGCCGACTGCACGACGCGCAACAAGCGCAAGGCGGACCGGCTGCGCCGCACGTACGACGACCTCGAGCGCCGCATCGCCGTGCTGGCCGAGCAGGAGGAGCTCGACTCCATCCGGCCCGACCTCGACGGCAACCGGATCATGGAGGTGCTCGGCATCGGCCCCGGCCGGGAGGTCGGCGAGGCCTACCGGTTCCTCCTCGAGCTGCGGATGGACGAGGGCCCGCAGGAGGCCGCGGTGGCCGAGGCCGCGCTGCGCGCGTGGTGGGCGGGGCGCCAGGGCTGAGGCGCTCGCCGCCGGTTCCGGGACGTCATCCCGATCGTGGCGCCGGGCCTCGGGTTCGCATGACGTCCGCGCGCGGCCTGCGGGCGCCCCCGGGGACGTCATCCCGATCGTGGCGCCGGGCCTCGGGTCCGCATGACGTCCGCCGGCGGTTCCCCACCCTTGTCTTGTTGACGCGCGTTCAGTAGCGTGCGCCGGGAGCCTGACCACCCGGCGTACCCCCGCGCGCCCGCGCGCCGGCGTGCGCCGCCGACGAGCGGAGCCCCCGTGACCCAGCAGCAGTCCACCTCGACCGAGCTCGAGGCCACGACCGACATCGACGCCAGCCCCGCGCAGGTCTGGGCGCTCGTCTCCGACCTGCCGCGCATGGCGGAGTGGAGCCCGCAGGTCGTGCGCACGTTCGTGCCCGGCGGTGTCCGCCTCGGGGCCACGATGATCAACCTCAACCACCGCGGTCTGCTCGTGTGGCCCACGCGCGCCAAGGTCGTGCGCTTCGACCCCCAGCGCGAGATCGCGTTCCGGGTCGCGGAGAACCGCACCATCTGGTCCTACCGCCTGGTGCCCCACGAGGGCGGCACCCGCCTGGTGCACCGGCGCGAGACGCCCGACGGCATCTCGAAGCTGTCGATCGGCCTCACCACCCGCGTGCTCGGCGGCGTCCCGCAGTTCACCGAGGAGCTGCGCACCGGCATGGCGCGCACCCTGGCCGCCATCAAGAAGGAGGCCGAGCGCGCCTGACGCGCCGCCCGCCCCCCGTCGAGGCCCGCTCCACCCGCCCTGCCCGGCACGCGCCTGAGCCGATCGCGTGCCGGGCAGGCGCGTGATCGGGCACAGTTGCCCCCATGAGAAGCGAACTCTTCGCGCAGGACAACCTGCCCAAGCAGAGCAACGAGCGATTCCTGCTGCAGAACGCCCAGACCCTGCGGGTGGGCCTCGGCCCGGACGTCCTGGCGGCGAAGGGCTCGATGATCGCCTACCAGGGCAACATCAGCTTCGACCACGAGGGCTCGGGCAGCATCGGCAAGCTCGCGAAGAAGGTGCTGACCAGCGAGAACCTCGCGCTCATGCGCGTCTCGGGTCAGGGCGTCGTCTACTTCGCCGAGCAGGCCGGCTACGTCAACCTCATGCACCTCGAGAACGAGGGCATCTCGATCAACGCCCGCAACCTGCTCGCCTTCGACGCGACCCTGCAGTGGGACATCAACCGCACCAAGGGCGCCGGCATGATGGGCGCCGGCCTCTTCAACACCACGATCGGCGGCACCGGCACGGTCGCGATCAACGCCGTCGGCCTCGTCACCGTCCTCGACTGCTCGCAGGGGCCCGTGTACGTCGACTCCGACGCCGCGGTCTGCTGGTCGGCCAACCTCGAGCCCGGCGTGAAGAACAGCATGAACGCCCGCTCGATGCTGCGCGGCGGCACGGGCGAGGCCCTGCAGTACGTCTTCCAGGGCCCGGGCTTCGTCGTGGTCCAGGCCTTCGAGTGGTCGCCGGTCCCCACCTCCTGACGCACGCGCGGACGCGACGAGCGCCCCGCGGGTCCAGGACCCACGGGGCGCTCGTCGTACGACGGGTGACCGGCCTCAGGCCGGCCGGGTGAGCAGCGCGCTCACTCCTCGCCGCGGATGAAGGCCTCGACGCGACGACGGCCCTCGTCGTCCGGCAGCTGCACCGGCGGGGACTTCATGAGGTACGACGACGCGGAGATGATCGGGCCGCCGATGCCGCGGTCCTTGGCGATCTTCGCGGCGCGGATGGCGTCGATGATGATGCCGGCCGAGTTCGGCGAGTCCCACACCTCGAGCTTGTACTCCAGGTTGATGGGGGCGTCGCCGAAGGCGCGACCCTCGAGGCGCACGTACGCCCACTTGCGGTCGTCGAGCCACGCCACGTAGTCCGACGGGCCGATGTGCACGTTCTTGTCGTGCACCTTGCCCGAGAGCGAACCGGTGAGGTTCGAGGTGACGGCCTGCGTCTTGCTGACCTTCTTCGACTCCAGGCGCTCGCGCTCGAGCATGTTCTTGAAGTCCATGTTGCCGCCGACGTTGAGCTGGTAGGTGCGGTCCAGCGTGACGCCGCGGTCCTCGAACAGCTTCGCCATCACGCGGTGCGTGATGGTGGCGCCGACCTGGCTCTTGATGTCGTCGCCGACGATCGGGACGCCCGCGACCTTGAACTTCTCGGCCCACTCGGGGTCGGAGGCGATGAAGACGGGGAGGGCGTTGACGAAGGCCACGCCGGCGTCGATCGCGCACTGGGCGTAGAACTTGTCGGCCTGCTCCGAGCCCACGGGGAGGTAGGAGACGAGCACGTCGGCGCCGGTGTCCTTGAGGACCTGGACGACGTCGACCGGCTCGGCGTCCGACTCCTCGATGGTCTCGCGGTAGTACTTGCCGAGACCGTCGAACGTCGGGCCGCGCTGCACGGTGATGCCGGTGGGCGGCACGTCGCAGATCTTGATCGTGTTGTTCTCGCTGGCCTGCGTGGCCTCGGCGAGGTCGAAGCCGACCTTCTTGGCGTCGACGTCGAACGCGGCGACGAACTCCACGTCGGCGACGTGGTAGTCACCGAAGACGACGTGCATGAGCCCCGGCACGGAGCCGGAGGGGTCGGCGTCCTTGTAGTACTCGACGCCCTGGACCAGCGACGTGGCGCAGTTGCCGACGCCGACGATCGCTACTCGAACCGAACCCATGGGGCTCTCCTTACTGATCTTCCTGAATGGACAGGTCTGGTGGTGGGATCACATCGGGACGTGCACGAGCCGCTCAGGCCGTGCTCGGCTGGTCGCCCGGAGGTGCGTCGTCGGCGGGACGGCCCCGCTCGGCGTCGATCAGGTCCGACAGCCAGCGGACCTCGCGCTCGACCGACTCGACCCCGTGGCGCTGCAGCTCCACGGCGTACCGGTCGACCTCCTTCTGCGTGCGGCTGAGGTCGGACTGGACACGGTCCAGCCGCTCCTGCAGCCGCGTACGGCGCCCCTCCAGCACGCGCAGGCGGATCTCCATGTCCGTGCGGCTGAAGAAGGCGAAGCGGATGTCGAACGTGTCGTCCTCCCAGGCCGCCGGCCCGGAGTCGGACATCATCCGCTTGAACTCGAGCTTCCCGTCCTCGGTGACCTCGTAGACGATGCGCGGGCGCCGGGTGACCGGGGTCGTCGACACCGTCGTCTCGGTGATGAGGCCCGCACGCACGAGGCGCTTGAGGGCGGGGTAGAGCGATCCGTACGACAGCAGGCGTCCCCAGCCCAGCATGAGGTTGAGGCGCTTGCGCAGCTCGTAGCCGTGCATGGGTGCCTCGTGCAGCAGTCCGAGGACTGCTAGCTCGATGGTCTCCGCGCGACGTGCCACGCGATCTATCGTAGCGATATATCCGGGTAAGTGAACCCCCGGTGTGCCGGCGACGTCCGTCACGTGTCCGGGGACCCCCGTGCGGGGCCCGCGGGGGCGTGCGCCGTACCGGTTCCGGGGGCGCCGTGGCGGCGGATGCGTACCCTGGGTCAGGTTTGCCCGGTGCCCCCGCACCGGCCCCCCACCTGCAGGAGGCTCCCCAGATGGCTGGAAAGCGTCGCGCGGACGGCACCGCGGCCACCCGGGACCGCGGCGCCGGACGCGCCACCCGGTCCGGTGACCCGAAGGCGAAGCGCGCCTGGTGGAAGCGCGCGCTGCTGTGGGCGACCACGGTCGGTCTGGCGCTGGCGCTCATCGGCGTGGGCGCGTTCGTGGTGCTCTACCAGACCACGGACATCCCCGACCCGAACGAGGACTTCCAGACCCAGACGACGAAGATCTACTACACCGGCGGGGGTGCGGAGATCGGGTCGTTCGCGACGCAGAACCGCGAGTCGGTGCCCTTCGACGACATGTCGGAGTACATGCGCGACGCGGTCGTCGCGGCCGAGGACCGCTCGTTCTGGACGAACCGGGGCATCGACCCCAAGGGCATCGTGCGCGCCGCGTTCTCCAACGCCTCCGGCGGCTCGACGCAGGGCGCCTCCACCATCACCCAGCAGTACGTGAAGATCCTCTACCTCACCCAGGAGCGCACCCTCAGCCGCAAGGCGAAGGAGGCGATCCTGTCGCTGAAGATCCAGCGCCAGCTGAGCAAGGAGGAGGTGCTCGAGGGCTACCTCAACACCATCTACTTCGGCCGCGGCGCGTACGGCGTGCAGGCGGCGGCCCGGGCGTTCTTCGGGCCCGAGGCCAACGCGAACAACCTGACGCTGCAGCAGGCCGCGGTGCTCGCCTCGGTGATCAACAACCCGACGGCCTTCGACCCGGCCAACGGACCCGAGGCCGAGGAGCGCCTGCTCGGCCGCTACCGCTACGTGCTCGACGGCATGGCCGAGGAGGGCGAGGTCGACGCGGCCGAGGCCGACGCGGCCGCCGAGGCGCTGCCGGCGTTCTCCGACGGCGAGCAGTCGGACTCGTACGGCGGGGAGAAGGGCCACATGCTCCGCCTCGTGCGCGACGAGCTGGTGCAGCTCGGCTTCACCGAGGACGAGATCGACGGCGGCGGCCTGCGCGTCGAGACCACGTTCTCGGGCAGCGCCATGAAGGCGGCGCGCGAGGGTGTGGCCGAGGAGTTCCCCGAGGGCTTCTCCAACGAGGAGCTGCACGTCGGCGTCGCGATGGTCGAGCCGAGCACGGGCGCGCTGCGCGGGTTCTACGCCGGGCAGGACTACCTGCAGTCGGAGATCAACTGGGCCGCCTCGCTGGTGCAGCCCGGTTCGACGTTCAAGGCCTTCGCGGTCGCCGCGGCGCTCGAGTACGGCTTCTCGCTGCGCGACACCTTCGACGGCAACTCGCCGTACGAGACCCCGGACGGCAGCGAGGTCGAGAACCAGGGCGACACCGACTACGGCAGCGCCGTCAGCCTGCGCACCGCGACGCAGAACTCGATCAACACCGCCTTCGTCGACATGACGGAGCAGATGGAGGAGGGCCCCGGCCTCATCCTCGACGCCGCCGGGCGCCTCGGCATCCCCGGCAACGGGGGCAGCGAGTACGGCATCCCGAGCACCTCGCGCGGTCTCGACACCAACCTCGGCGTCTCGCTGGGCTCGGGCGACGTCAGCCCCATCAACATGGCCGCGGCCTACGCCACGATCGCCAACGACGGTGTCCAGCAGGACGTCCACGTCGTGCAGAAGGTGACGGACCGCTTCGGCGCCGTGAAGTACGAGTGGGAGTCCGACCCGCAGCGCGCCATCTCCTCCGACGTCGCGGCCGACACCTCCTACGCCCTGCAGCAGGTCGTGCAGGACGGCTCGGGCACCGCGGCGCTCGAGCTCGGCCGCCCGGCCGCCGCCAAGACCGGTACGGCGACCAACGACCGCGGCGAGGTGTCGTCGTCCTGGTTCGTCGGCTACACCCCGCAGCTGGCGACGGCGGTGGCCTACACCCGCGGCACGGGGCGCGAGCAGCTGCAGGACTGGCTGCCGCAGTACTTCGGCGGCGCCTTCCCGGCCCGCACGTGGACCGAGGTCATGGACCGCGCGCTCGGCGACTCTGAGGAGCTCGACTTCCCGGAGCCGGCGTTCCTCGACGGCGACGTCGACTCCGACTCGGGCGAGTCCAGCAGCGGTAGCGGGAACGGCAGCGGCAGCGGCAACGGGGGCGGCGGGTCCGGCTCCGGTGGTGGTGGCGGCGACGACGATGACGACGACGCGACCTCCGCGCCGTCGACGAGCGCCCCGGCCCCCACGCAGACGCCCACCCCGACCCCCACGCCCACCCCGACCCCGACCCCGACGCCGGAGCCGCCCGTCGAGGAGCCCCCGATCATCCCGAGCCCCAGCCCGACGCCGACCGCACCCCAGACGGGCGGAGCCGGCCAGGGCCAGGGCAGGGGCGGCGGCGCCGGCGCCGGCACCGGTCGTCCGTGACGGCCTGCCCGGGCCGGTGACGCGGCGGTGAGGCGCGTCGCCGTACCCACGCAGGAGGACCCGGCAGCCGCGGCCCTCAGCGAGGTGCTGGGCGGGCCCGCCGGTGTCCACGCGCGGGCCACGCGCTGGGTGCCGCTCGCGGTCGCGGGGGTGCTCGCGGTGCTGAGCGTCGTGCTCGGGCTCGTGGCACGCGCCGACTGCCCCGACCCGGGGTGGTCCGGCGCGGGCACCACCTGGACCGAGGCGTCCTGCTTCTCGGCGCTCCCCGGCGCGTACGTCGCGAGCGGCGCCGCGGAGGGAGCGGCGCCGTACGACGACGCGGTGGGCGACGTCGACGACGGGGCCCGCCACTCCGCGGGCGCCGGTCACGTGCTCGTGGGCGCGACGTACCTCCGCGGGGTGCTCGGCGCCCTGGTCGCCCCGACCGACCCGGCGGTGACGGACCGACGGAGCCTGGTGCCGACCGCCGACCTGCCGCGCGACGACGACGTGCGCGCCGAGGCGGGCCGGGTGCTGCTGCCCGCGGCCGTGCTCGTGGCGCTCGCCGCCCTCGTGCTCGTGGTCGCGATGGCCCGCCACCGGGCCGAGCGCCCGTGGGACGGCGTGCTCGTCGCCGCGGCGCCCCTGCTGCTCGTCACCGGGCTCGCCGACGTCGACCTCGTGGGCGTCGCCCTGGCCGTGGGCGGGCTCGTCGCCGCCGGGCGCGGGCGTGCGCTGGTGGCCGGGGCGCTCCTGGGGCTCGGCCTGACGGTGACCTGGTCGGCCGGGCTCGTGCTGCTCGCGGTCGTGGCCGCGCGGGCTCGACGCGGCGCGACCCCGGCCGCCCTGCGGACCGCCGGCGCGGCCGCGCTGGTGTGGCTGGGCGTGACGCTGAGCGCCGTGGTGGGCGGTCCCGACGCCTGGCGGGCCGGCTGGGTCGAGACCCTGGTGGGTCCCGCGACGCCGGGCTCGCTGCGCTTCGCCGTCGAGCAGACGGTCGGCCGCGAGCTGCCGGCGTACGTGCCCGTCGCCCTCGTCGTGCTCGCGCTGTGGACCGCGGCGGTGCTCCTCGTCGAGCGGCGCGCCCCGCGCCCGGCCCGCCCGGAGCAGCTGGCGCTCGTGCTCGTGGCCGTCGCCGTCGCGCTCCTCGGCGCGGGGCCGACCGCGGGCCTCGCGGTGCTGCCGCTGGCCGTGCTGGCGCTGCCGCGCCTCCTGCCGCTCCTGGCCTGGCAGGTCGTCGAGATCGTCCACGCCCTGGTGCTGTGGTGGACCGCGGCGGGCTACCTCGACTCGGGCTCGGAGCCGGCGGCGGGCCCGCTCGTGGTGCTCGGCCTGGTGCGGTTCGGGGCGCTGGTCGCGCTCGCCGGGCTCGTCGTGCGCGACGTGGTCATGCCGTCGTACGACGTGCTCGCCCCCGCCCGGCCGGCGGCCGCGAACGTCAGGAGATGACCACGTCGTCGAACGACGTGGTCGTGTAGCGCACCCGTACGTCGAGCAGGTCACCCACCGCGGGGACGGTGGCGCCGGCGGGCAGGAACAGCATCGAGGCCTGCATGTGGGGCGGCTCGGCGAAGAGGCGCTGCTTGCCGTCGATCGAGAACGGCGAGCGCACGAAGCCGACCGCGTCGAGCCCGCCCCGGGCCAGCGTCGCCGCCCGCGAGCGCAGCGACAGGTCGCCGCTGGGCGCCTCGAGCCCGATGCCGTGCGCGGTGCCGCCCGAGACGACGAGGATCGTGCCGGGCTTCGGCGCGGAGCGGCCGCGGTAGCCGAAGACCTCGCCCCGCTCCACCGGGTGCACGTCGAGCACGGTGGAGGTCACCCGCAGCGCGCTGCGGTCGCCGAGCCACAGGCCGGTGCCGGTGCGCGGGCGGAAGGTGTAGTCGGGGTACGCCGCGGCGAGCTCGCCTTGCTCGGCCTCCGAGAGGTGGCTGACCCACACGGTCGTGGTGGCGAGGTCGGCGGCGACGACGTCGGTCATGAGGCGGCGCACCTCGCCCAGGTGGGAGCCCTGCGCGAGCGGCAGGTGCAGCGCCACGCCGCGCAGCTGCTCGCGCAGCCCGCCGCGGGCGGCGAGCAGGGCCCCGGCGGCGCGCAGGTCGCGGGCGGAGAGCCCGTGGCGCAGCATCGAGGTGGTGCGCTCCAGCACGAAGCGGGCGTCGGGGTCACGGGCGAGGAGCGCCTCGAGGTCCTCGACGCGGCTGACGGTGTGGATGACGCGGCGGGTCAGCGGGCTGCCCGGCGCCAGGTCGAGGGCCGCACCGAACGGGCGCCACGGGGTGAGGACGAGCAGTGAGCCGTCGAAGCGGTTCGCGACCTCGCCGAGCTCGTCGTACGTGCCCACGGACAGCGTGTCGACGCCCAGCCACGCGGCCTTGCGGGCCAGCCGGCCGAGGCCGAAGCCGTAGCCGTTGCCCTTGGCGACGGGCACGAGGCCCGGGTGGCGCTCGGCGAAGCCCCGCAGGTGGGAGCGCCAGCGCTCGCCGTCGACGGTCAGGACCAGACTCATGGTTCCTCCTCAGCCCCGGCGCCGCATGTAGAGGTCGAACGCGCGGTAGAGCAGGCGGTTGACCGGGAGGTCCCACTCACCGGCGTACTCCACCGCCTCGCCCCCGGTGCCCACCTTGAACTGGATGAGACCCACGTGGGCGTCGTCGGTGTCGAGGGTCTCGGTGATGCCCCGCAGGTCGTAGACGTCGCAGTCCGCCGCCAGCGCCGCCCGCACCATGGCCCACTGCACGGCGTTGGAGCCGCGCACGTCGCGCTTCTCCGTCGACGACGCGCCGTACGAGTACCAGTAGTGCGCGCCCACCCGGATCGCGATCGTCGCGGCGACGAGGTCGCCCTCGTGGTGGGCGAGGAAGAACGTGAAGCGGTCGGGCGCCTCCGCGTTCAGCGCGTCGCGCATCGTGCGGAAGTAGGCGAGCGGACGGGGGGTGAAGTGGTCGCGCTCGGCGGTGTGGACGTAGAGGGCGTGGAAGGCCTCGAGCGCCGCGTCGTCGGTCGCGGTCGTGACCTCCACGCCGGCCTTGTCGGCCTTCTTGATGTTGCGCCGCCACAGCTGGTTCATGCCGGCCAGCACCTCGGCCTCGGTGCGGGCCGTGCCGTCGGCGGTGCGCAGCGGCACCTGGAAGTTGAACGCCGGCTGGCCCGCGGAGAAGCCGCCCTCGGCGGTGAGGCGCTGCCACCCCAGCTCCAGCAGCTGGGAGACCACCGTCGCGCCGCCGGGCTCGCGCTGCGTGGGCGGCAGCGCACCGAGGCGGGTCACGGACTCGTCGGCGATGCCGGCCTTGACGGTCGCGGTGTCCCAGCGGTTGACGACGACCGGCGGGCCGATGCGGATGCCGAAGGCGCCCTGGCCGCGCAGGTGGCGGGTCATGGGCGCCAGCCAGCCGGCGAGGTCGCCGTCGTCGTAGGTGACGACCGGGCCCTCGGGCAGGTAGGCGAGGTAGCGCTTCAGCCGCGGGACCTGGCGGTAGAGCACCAGGGCCGCGCCGACGAGGGCGTCGCCGTCGAACCAGCCGATCGACTCGTGGCGCCACTCCGCCTTCACCGCGCCCCACCCGGGGGTCTGCAGGAAGCTGGCGGAGCGCCGGGTGGCGAGGAACGCCCGGTGCTCGTCCGCCGTCACGGTGCGCACGGTCAGCGGTCCTCGGGGCGACTCCGGCAGGTGCTCCGGGCGGGGGTCCGGGCGGGGGGAGGGAGTCGTCGTCACGGGGGCGAGGCTACCGGGCGGGGGGCGGTACGGCGGGGGGCCCGGGGCAGGGGCCGGGGGGCCGGGCGTGGTGGGCCGGGGGCCCGAGCGGTCCCCCGTGACGCTCGGGTCCCCGGCCGGACGTGTGGTGCCCGCGGTGCGGCGGGGGCAAACCCGGGGACCCGGTCAGCCGCGGGCCGGGAGGCGCTCGCGGAGCCAGGCGAAGTCGGCGACGTGCGCGTCGGCGCCGCCGGGGGTCTCGCAGACGACCGGGGCCCCGGCGTCGCGCACGACGGCGGCCAGCAGGTCGGGGTCGATGCGGCCCGCGCCGAAGTTGGCGTGGCGGTCGGCGCCGGAGTCGAACTCGTCGCGGGAGTCGTTGGCGTGCACCAGGTCGATGCGCCCGGTGATGGCCAGCACGTCGTCGACGACGGTCTCGAGGGCGTTGCCGCCGGCGTGGGCGTGGCAGGTGTCGAGGCAGAAGCCGACGCGGTCGGCGCCCTCGGCGGAGCCGATCGCGTCCCACACCCCGCGGATGCGGTCGAGGTAGCGCGTCATCGCGTTCTCCCCGCCGGCCGTGTTCTCGATGAGCAGCGGCACCTTGAGGTCGGTCGCCTCGACCGCCTTGCGCCAGTTGTCGAAGCCCTTGGCGGGGTCGTCGTCCTTCCCGACGTGGCCGCCGTGGACGACGAGGCCGAGCGCGCCGATCTCGGCCGCGGCGTCGACGTGCTGCTGCAGGAGCTTGCGGCTCGGGATGCGGATGCGGTTGTTCGTCGTCGCCACGTTCACGACGTACGGCGCGTGCACGTAGATGCCGACGCCCGCCGCCGCGGCCGCGTCGCGCAGGGCCGACGCGCCACCCGCGTAGGCCACGACCGGCCCCTTGTAGCTCTGCGGGTCGCCGAGGAACATCTGCACGACCGGGGCCCGGCGCGCCTGGGCCTCGGCGATGGGGTCCGCCTGGTCCACGTGGGCGCCGATGACGAGGTCGGTGGGGTGCGCACTCATGCCCGTCATCGTAGGGACGGGCGCCGACGGCGGGGGGCGGGCGGCGGGCAGGCGGCGGGGCCGCGCGGCTACAGCGGCTGGGCGTCGATGCCGCGGTCGCGCAGCAGGGCCAGCGTCGCCTCGTCCCCGCCCATGACGGTGACGGAGCGAAGAGCGGGGAGCCGGTCGAGGTCGTCCCACCGCCGCACGTCGAACGCGCTGCTCTCGCCGTCCCACTGCGGCGCGACCTGCAGGTAGACGTCGTTGCCGCCGTCCATGTAGATCTCGTCCACCTCGGCGAGCAGCTCCTCGGGGATCTCGAGCGCGGCGAAGTGCGCGAGCACCTCGGGGATGGGCTCGTGGCCCTCCGTGACGAGGTCGATCTCCCGCTCGCAGGTGTCGACGAAGTCGTCCACGACGAACCGGGGGGTCAGCAGCCCCTTCTCGTACATGAGGACCTGCACGACCGCGAGCTTCAGGTTGAGGTCGGCGAAGCCCACGACGGCGGGGGGTGTGGGGGGTGCGGCGGGGGCCGGCGCCTTCTTCCTCGGGGCTGCCCGCCGGCGCGGCACCTTCTGCTCGACGATCACCTCGCGCACGTGCTGGTCGGGCCCGGGGTCCGAGCGGTGCACCATGACGAAGCCGGTGCCGAAGTCCCGGCTGGGGTAGGTCGGGCCCGTGGGTCCGAACTCCTCGCCGAACGGCACGCCCTCGATCAGCACCTCCCGGTCCACCTCGTCGACGGTGAACCGGAGGCTCTCGGCGTGCACCTCGTCCCTCGTCCCGGCGGCGACGCCCTCGGCCCGCCACCACCACGAGCCGCGGTTGCGCTTCGACGGGGGGATGTCGAACGGCTCGGTGGTGAAGATCTGCGCCAGGTCCTCCAGCAGGACCGGGTAGGCGAACAGCCGCCCGTCGATCTCGACGCCGTCGAGGCGGATGTCGACGTGGCGGGCGGGCACGGTGGTCTCGTCGGTCATGGCCCGCGTCCTGCCCCGAGGCGGCCCGGCGCAATCCCGCCGCGGCCGGCGGGGACCACCGGTGGAGGGATTTCGGCGTTCGAGGCGCGGCGCTGCTATCTTCAGGGGTCTTTCGTGCGGCCCCGACCGACGGGGTACGGCGAGGACACCCACCCACGCTGCCGGCGTCGTACCCGTGCGAGCCGGCGAGGGGGTGGACGCAGAGCCCTCCTGCCACGGAGAGACCGTGGTCGCCTAGTCCAGAGGAGGTGGAGACCGCTGTGCGTGCATACGAAGTGATGGTCATCCTCGACCCCAGCCTCGAGGAGCGGACGGTCGCCCCGTCGCTCGACAAGTACCTCGAGAACGTCGTCCGCAAGGACGGCGGCACCGTCGAGAACGTCGACGTGTGGGGCCGGCGTCGCCTGGCCTACGAGATCAAGAAGAACGCCGAGGGCATCTACGTCGTCATCAGCCTCCAGGCTGAGCCGGCGACGGTGAAGGAGCTCGACCGTCAGCTCGGTCTGAACGAGTCGATCCTCCGGACCAAGGTCATCCGCCCCGACATCCGCGGCTGAGCGTCCTTCCACAAGCAGGGAAGTAGGGGTCGCGCCGCGGGGTCGCCACGGGCGACGATGTGGCACGACCCCGGCGCTAGGCCCCGCGACACCGCAGGGCGGCCCGACGGGCTGAGACTTCACGAGGAGACCTGACATGGCAGGCGAGACCGTCATCACCGTGGTCGGCAACATGGTCGACGACCCGGAGCTGCGCTTCACCCCCTCGGGTGCGGCCGTGGCGAACTTCCGGATCGCGTCGACGCCGCGCACGTTCAACCGCCAGACCAACGACTGGGAGGACGGCGAAGCGCTGTTCCTCTCGTGCTCGGTGTGGCGCCAGGCGGCGGAGAACGTCGCCGAGTCGCTGCAGCGCGGCATGCGTGTCGTCGTCCAGGGTCGCCTGAAGGCGCGGAGCTACGAGACCCGTGAGGGCGAGAAGCGCACCGTCTTCGAGATCGAGGTCGAGGAGGTCGGTCCGTCGCTGAAGTTCGCGACTGCCAAGGTCGCCCGCGCCACCCGCTCCGGCGGTGGCGGTGGCGGCGGCTTCGGTGGGGGCGGCAACAGCGGCGGCGGTGCCGGTGGCGGCGGGGGCTTCGACCAGGGCGGGCCGCAGCGCTCGTCCGGCCCAGCCTCCGACGACCCGTGGGCCTCGCCCGCGCCCTCGCAGGGTGGCGGTTCGCGCGGCGGCCAGTCGGCCGACCCGTGGGGTGCCCCCGGCGTCGGTGGCGACGAGCCCCCGTTCTGACCCTCCTCGCGAGCCTCGGCTCACCCAACGGCGGTCCTCGGGACCGTCTGACAAACCTGTTCCACCATCCCATTCCGGCCTCGGCCGGGCTCTGACTAGAGGAGCACCACAATGGCGAAGCCAGTCATCCGCAAGCCCAAGAAGAAGCAGAACCCCCTCAAGGCTGCGGGCGTCACGTACATCGACTACAAGGACGTCAACCTGCTGCGGAAGTTCATCTCCGACCGCGGCAAGATCCGTGCGCGCCGCGTCACGGGCGTCAGCGTCCAGGAGCAGCGCAAGATCGCCATGGCGATCAAGAACGCCCGCGAGGTCGCCCTGCTGCCGTACTCGTCGGCCGGTCGCTGAGAAGGAGAGTCGGAAACAACATGAAGCTCATCCTGACCCAGGAAGTCGACGGTCTCGGCGCTGCCGGTGACGTCGTCGACGTGAAGCCGGGCTACGGCCGCAACTACCTCGTGCCCCGCGGTGTCGCCATCGCGTGGACGCGTGGTGCGGAGAAGACCGTCGAGTCCATCAAGGCGGCCCGTGCCTCCCGTGCCGTGCGCGACCAGGCGCACGCCGAGGAGATCAAGGGCAAGCTCGAGGGCACCACGGTGGACGTCAAGGTCCGCTCGGGCCAGGGCGGTCGCCTCTTCGGCGCCGTCACGGTCGCCGAGATCGCCGACGCCATCAAGGGCACGACGGGCGAGCCCGTCGACAAGCGCACGATCGTGGTCACCAACCCGATCAAGTCGCTCGGCGCCCACGCCGTGTCGGTCAAGCTCCACGACGACGTCTCCGCCGCCGTGTCGCTGAACGTGCAGCCCGCCTGACGAGTCCCCTCGTCACCGGCTCCGGACGGGCCGTCCTCCTGCGGGAGGGCGGCCCGTTCCGCGTTCTCCGGGGCGTGGTCGCCGGCCGCCCGCGCCCGGGGGATGTGGCGGCCCGCCCCGTGTAACGCGGTGTCCGGTCTACTGCACACGCGGTCTGCGGTGCATCCAGACGCTCCAGCACCGCAGGAGACATCAGCACCGCAGGAGACGCCCGGCGCCGCCGGGGTACGGCGGGGTGTCGCCGCGGCCGGTTGGTCCCGGACCCTTTCCGACGCCCTGGACCGGCATGTCGCGTCGAGAACGTCAGGGACTACGGGGCGGCGCGGTGGGCGAGCCGGTCGGGGTCAGCGCGCGGGGGCGCCGGTGACCATCCACGCGTCGGTGCGGGCGCGCCGTACCAGCACGACGCCGCGGGCGCCCATGAACACGAACGCGAGGGCCGCCCAGATCACGACGAGGTGGCTCGCCACGTGCGCGAGCACGAGGACGACCGGGGCGTAGACCGCGAGCACGACGACGCCACCCCACGCGAGGTAGCGCCCGTCGCCGGCGCCGATGAGGACGCCGTCGAGCACGAACACCACCCCGGCCAGTGGCTGACCGACGGCGATGACGAGCAGGACGGGCACCAGCAGGTCGTGCACGCCGGTGTCGGGGGTGAACAGCGCGCCGAGCCACGGGCTCGAGGCGGCGAGCAGCGCACCGGTGACGACCCCGCTGCCGATGCCCCACTGCACCATCCGCCGGGTGGTGGCGCGGGTGTCCTCGAGGTCGCCGGCGCCCAGCGACCGGCCGGTGAGCGCCTGGGCGGCGATGGCGATGGCGTCGAGCACGAAGGCCAGGAACGTCCACAGCGTGAAGGCGAGCTGGTGGGTCGCGAGCGTGACGGCGCTGCCGGAGCCCTGGGTCGCGGCGAGGGTGGCGGCGTACGTCGTGACGAGCAGCGCGGCGCGCAGGGTGAGGGTGCGCACGACGAGGGGTACGCCGGACCGCCCGGCCGCGCGGATCCCCGGCAGGTCGGGGCCCAGCGGCGCCCCGTGGCGCCGGGCGCCCCGGGCCACGACGGCGGCGAGCACGGCGGCGCTGGCGAGCTGGGCGAGGACGGACCCGGTGGCGGAGCCGGCGACGCCGAGCGCGGGGACGGGGCCGGCGCCGTACACGAGGAGCAGGTTGAGCACGATGTTGAGCCCGTTGCCGAGGACGGCGACGACGAGCGGGGTGCGCACGTCCTGCAGCCCGCGGAGCACGCCGGTCGCGGCGAGCATGACGAGCAGGGGGGCGGCGCCGAGCAGGGAGATCCGGAGGTACGTCGTGGCGTGGCCGCTGACCTCCGCCCCGGCGCCGAAGAGCCCGACGAGGGGGCCGGCCAGGGGGATGCCGACGACGGTGACGACGACGCCGATGGCGACGGCGAGCCAGATGCCGTCGATGCCCTGGGCCAGCGCGCGGCGCAGGTCGCCGGCGCCGAGGTGGCGCGCGACGGCCGCGGTGGTGCCGTAGGCGAGGAAGACGCACACGCCGACGAAGGTCTGCAGGACGACGGAGGCGATGCCGACGCCGGCGAGCTCGGCCGTGCCGACGTGGCCGACGATCGCGGCGTCGGAGAGCAGGAAGAGGGGCTCGGCGACGAGGGCCAGGAAGGCCGGGACGGCGAGGCGGAGGATCTCGCGATCGCGGGGGCCGAGCACCGTCCGCACTCTAGTGCTTGGGACAAGATTCGCCGGTTCGGTGGACATCCCGGCCCCGGTGCTTGTATTGGGGACAACCTGTGCATATCCCCGTGTGGGAGGCCTCGTGGGCGGGTGGTCCGGGCCCGGGGGACGGCGATCGCGAATCCACAGGGCACAAGTTTTGCTCCACAGGTCTGAGACTGCGTTTCACCAGGTCAGAGCATTGGCAACTAGCCGCGGCGCGCTTCTCCACGGGGTTCTCCCCAGGCGGGGAGGACCGCCACGCCGCGTCCTCCACGGACTTTCCCCAGTTATCCCCAGGGGCTGTGGAGAAGGTGGTGTCGCGAGCCCCCTCCGGGCGCGTACGGTCGGGCCTCTCCCGGTCGCCAGCCAAGACTGTCGATGGCCGGTCCTAGCCTCGTCTCGGGGTCGGACGTCGACGGGGAACGCGCCAGGAAGGGGAGCCGTGAGCGTCACGCAGCGAGACCAGGACTACGGCGCCCCGCCGCCCGAGGAGTGGGGCGACGGGCCGTCGTCGTACAGCCCCGGCGAGGCCCCCTCGCGACCCGGCGACCGGACCCCGCCGCAGGACAACGCCGCAGAGCAGTCGGTGCTCGGGTCGATGCTGCTGAGCAAGGACGCGATCGCCGACGTCGTCGAGTCCATCAAGGGCACCGACTTCTACCGGCCGGCCCACGAGATCGTCTTCGACGCGATCATCGACCTCTACGGCCGCGGCGAGCCCGCGGACCCCGTGACCGTCGCCGCCGAGCTGCACCGCAAGGGCGAGCTGCAGCGGGTGGGGGGCGCGCCGTACCTGCACACGCTCTCGGCGAACGTGCCGATCGCGGCGAACGCGGGGTACTACGCGGAGATCGTGCGGGAGAAGGCGATCCTGCGGCGCCTCGTCGAGGCCGGCACCAAGGTGGTGCAGCTGGGGTACTCGGGCGAGGGCCAGGTCGACGACATCGTCGACACCGCGCAGGCCGAGATCTTCAAGATCACGGAGAAGCGGGCGAGCGAGGACTACGCGCCGTTGGCCGACATCATGGAGGGCGTCCTCGACGAGATCGAGGCGATCGGCAACCGCGACGGCGGGGTGTACGGCGTGCCCACCGGCTTCGTGGACTTCGACGAGCTGACCAACGGCCTGCACGCCGGGCAGATGATCATCATCGCCGCGCGACCCGCCATGGGTAAGTCCACGCTGGCGCTGGACTTCTGCCGCGCCGCGTCCATCCACAACAACCTCACCAGCGTCTTCTTCAGCCTGGAGATGAACCGGGCCGAGATCACGATGCGCCTGCTCTCGGCCGAGGCGCGGGTGCCGCTGAACCACATCCGCAACGGCCAGATGACCGACGACGACTGGGCGAAGCTCGCGAAGAAGATGGGCGAGGTGTCGAGCGCGCCGATCTTCATCGACGACAGCCCGAACCTGACGATGATGGAGATCCGCGCGAAGGCGCGGCGGCTCAAGCAGAAGCACGACCTGCGCCTCGTCGTCATCGACTACCTGCAGCTGATGAGCTCGGGCAAGAAGGTCGAGAGCCGCCAGCTCGAGGTCTCGGAGTTCTCCCGGCAGATCAAGCTGCTGGCCAAGGAGCTCGAGGTGCCGGTCATCGCGCTGTCGCAGCTCAACCGTGGTTCCGAGCAGCGCTCCGACAAGCGCCCCATGGTCAGCGACCTGCGCGAGTCGGGCTCGATCGAGCAGGACGCCGACATGGTCGTGCTGCTGCACCGCGACGACGTCTACGAGAAGGAGTCGACCCGCCCCGGCGAGGCCGACCTCATCATCGCCAAGCACCGCAACGGGCCCACCCGCGACATCGTCGTGGCGTTCCAGGGCCACTACTCGCGCTTCGTCGACATGGCGCAGTGAGCGCGGGGGGCGCCTCCGTGGTGCTCAGCGCTGCGGCGAGTGCACCCGGTCGGCGGCGATGGTGACGATCAGCCGCGAGCCGGCGCCGCCGAAGCCGGGGTAGGGCCGCCCGAGGTAGCGCTGCGACAGCTGGTCGATGTGCGCGTCGCCGCCCTCGGTGGTCGTGGCGACCACCCGGCCACGGACGCCCCAGTAGCGCGCCGGCTGGTCGGGGTCGGCGATCGCGACGGCGACGCGCGGGTCGCGGGCGATGTTGCGCGACTTCTGGTGCGTGGTCACCGTGTTGACGACGACGTGCTCACCGTCGGTGTCGACCCAGGTCTCGGTGGTGACCGGCGAGCCGTCGGGCATCAGGGTCGTCACGAAGCACAGGGCGCGGCCGCGCAGCATCTCGACGAGGTCCGGCGGCAGGCTGGTCATGGGGTGCTCCTCGGCTGGTGGCCCGTCGTCGAGGTGTCGACGAGGTGCTCGTCGCCGAGGCTAGGCGAGCGGTCCACGGCGCGGGCGACCGCCGCGTCAACCCGCCGCCACGCGACGCGCCGCGAACGGCCGTGCGGGGCCTAGCGTGGACCGGGCGGGAGGGACCGCCTCCCGACGGCCCCCACCAGCACCGGAGCGTTCGATGACCTCACCTGTCGCCCCACCCGCCGCTGCCGGCGCGGGCACGCCCGTCCGCGTCGCCGTCGGGATCCTGTCCGCCGCTGTCGTCGCGGCGCTCGCGAACCTCGCCGTCGCCGCCGTGGCCCGCGCGCTCGGCGCGTCCGACGACTTCGTCCCCCTGCAGGCGGGGCCCGTCGTCACCTGGTCCGTTATCGGCGTGGTCGTCAGCGCCGTGGGCTGGGCGCTCGTTCGGGCGCGGACGCGCAACCCGCGCCGCGTGCTCCGGGTGCTCGTCCCGGTCGTCCTCGCCGTCACGCTGGTCCCCGACGTGCTGCTCGGCGTCGCCGGCGACATGCCGGGCGTGAGCTGGGGCGCGGTGGCCGCCCTCATGGTGATGCACGTCGTCGTGGTGGCGGTCGCCGTACCGGTCCTGGTCCGCGTGCTCCCCCTGCCCGCCGGCCGCCGCGCGACCGCCTGACGCCGGTCGGCTCACCGGCGGGCGCGCCGTCGTACCAGCAGCAGCCCGCCCACGACCAGCACGGCGAGCACCACGAGCACCGCCACGCCCGCGCCGATCCCGACCACCGACACGCCAGCGTCGGCGGACGACCCGTCCGACGACCCCGACGAGCCCGACCCGTCCGAGGCCTCGCCGTCCTCCGGCTGCGACTCCCCGACGGCCGAGGACACGAGCGCCGAGTCGGCGGCGGGCGGCTCGAGGCCGTCGACCTCCTCGTACTCCGGCGTCCCCTCGCCCGCCGTGCCGCCGGTGCGGATGGTCAACGTGTACGGCTGGTTGGCCTCGTCGCCGCGCACGGCGAGGTTCACCGCGACGTACCGCAGCCCCGCGACCGACGACCCCTTCTCGGGGCCGAACGCGAACCGCTGCGGATAGGCGACGGTGCGGCTGAGGGCGCCGGTGCGGTACGCCGGATCGGTGAGGTTGGCCAGCGCCCCGGTCGTCCAGTCCGCCGGGGCGTCGGAGCCGGTGAGGTCCGCCGACGCGGCGTCGCGCAGCGGCCCGATGAAGGAGACCCGCAACTGGCTGCCGATCGCGGCGGCCTCCATGACCGGCCCCGTCAGCGTCGCGTCGAGCTGCGCCTGCACGTGCTGGCCCCAGTCCAGCGGAACGGCGAGCACCTGGGTCTCGCCCGCGTTGATGTCCAGCGCGTAGCTGCCGTCGCCGACCACGGGCGCGCTCGACAGGCTCGTGCCCGGCACGACGGAGTCGTCGGCCGCGCCGGGCTCCAGCGGCGACCAGGCGGGGTCGGGCAGCGGCTCGCCGGTCGCTTCCGCCGGGTCGGCCAGCGGCGGCTCCTCGTAGACCGCCAGCTCGAACGCCGCCCCCTGCCCGACGTTGGCCTGCGCCTCCCGCACCGTCAGCACGAGCCGGTCGGCCGTCGCGCACTCCGCGTCGGGGTCGCGGCCCGAGTCGGCCGAGGCGTAGAAGACGGGTCGCTGCTCCCCGATGCTCGAGTCGAACGCCGACCCCGTGTCGCACGGCACCCCCGCCGTGCCGTCCTCCCGCAGCGGCGCCAGGGCCAGACCGCCGCCCGAGCCGCTGGACCCGCCCTCGCCGACGAGCGTCAGTCCGACGTGGAACGTCGTGCCCGGTGCGGCGCGCTCCAGCAGGTAGAACTGCTCGCCGGCGCCACGGAAGCGGTCGAGGTACTGCCCCGTCCCCACGGTCGGCGCCCCCGCGACGTCGACCGTGCCCTCGACGGGCTCGCCCGTCAGGTCGAACGGCCGGCTGGCGCGCACCGCGGCGTCGCGCAGGCCCTCGGTGATGCTGTCGGCGTCGTCGGCGTCCACGTAGGTGCCCCCGCCGGCCTCGGCGACGCAGGCCAGCTGGTCCCGCGCGCTGCCGCTGACGTCGAGCCCGACCACGTCGATGCGCAGGTCGATGCCGTCGGCCGCGAGCTCGGCGGCCACCACGCACGGGTCGGGGTCGCAGGTGGACTCGCCGTCCGAGACCAGCAGGATGGTGCGCGGCCCCTCCGGGCCGAGGTCGTCGGCCGCCTGCTGCAGTGCGTACCCCGTCGGGGTCCACCCGACGGGCTCGTACGCCGCGATCGCCGCCCGCAGGTCGTCCCGGTTGTCGGTGCCCCGGTCGACGATCCGCTCCGAGTCGGTGCACGCCGCCGGGTCGCCCTCCGGCACGTCGCTCGCGCCGAAGACCCGGAACGACACCGCCTGGTCGTCGGGCAGCCCGTCGACCACCGTCGTCAGCGCCGAGCGTGCGGCCTCGATCCGCGACCCGCCGCCACCGCCCGCCGGCTCCGCCATCGACCCCGACGAGTCCAGCACGAGGGCCAGGCTCCCGGGGTCGTCGGGCTCCGCGGCGGCCGCGGTCGCCGTACCCCCGGCCGCCGCGGGCGGGGGTGCCGCCAGCCCGGCGGGGGCGAGGAGGAGCAGGAGGGCGAGGGAGGCGGAGGGGAGGGCTCTGCGCATGGCGGATGCTCCTTCCCCGCCCACGGCCACGGCAACCAGCGCCCCGGCCGAGGCCCGCTCGCGACCTGCGGCCACCCGCGTCTACAACCTCCGGAGGAGGGCGGGTCCGCACCCGCGCACGATGTGGCGGACCCCGCCCGCGGCCGAGCCTGGGGGCATGGACACCTCCCGCATCCCCCGCATCCCCCGCGGCCTCGCCGCGACGTTCGCCGCCGGCACGCTGCTGGCCCTCACCGCGTGCGGGGGCACGACCGCCCCCGCCGCCACCCCCGGCGCACCCGCCGCCTCCGCGGCGGCGGGGAGCGCCGCCGTACCCCACCCCCTGACCACCGCCGACGTCGACGCGTGGCTCGACGGCTACCTGCCCGCGGCCCTCGAGCGCGAGGGCATCCCCGGCGCGAGCGTCGCCGTCGTGCACGACGGGGAGGTCGTCACCACCCGCGGCTTCGGCTGGGCCGACCGCGAGGCGGGGGAGCCCGTCGACCCGGCCGACACCCTCTTCCGCGTCGGCTCGGTCTCGAAGGTCTTCACCGCGACCGCCGTCATGCAGCTGGTGGAGGACGGGGCCGTCGACCTCGACACCGACGTCGGCGAGTACGTCGACGTCGACCTCGAGCGCCCCGTCACGCTGCGCCACCTGCTGACCCACACCGGCGGGTTCGAGGAGAAGGTCGCCGGCCTCATCCGCGGGCCCGGCGAGACCGTCGACCTGCGCGAGACCCTCACGACCGACCCGCCCGAGCAGGTCTACGAGCCCGGCACCGTGCCGGCGTACTCCAACTACGGCAACGCGCTGGCCGGCCTCGTCGTCGAGGAGGTCGACGGGCGGCCCTTCGAGCAGTACGTCGCCGACGAGGTGCTCGCGCCGGCCGGGATGACCTCCTCGTCCTTCGCCCAGCCGCTGCCGGAGCCGCTGGCCGACCGCCTGGCCGCGGGGTACGCCGACGCCACCGCGCCGCCCGTGGAGTTCGAGACCGTCGGCACGCCGCCCGCCGGCGCGCTGACGAGCTCGGCGGACGACATGGCGCGCTTCATGCTCGCCCAGCTCGGCGAGGAACCCGCGCTGCTGGCCCCGGCGACGCGCGACCGGATGTTCGCCCCCGGCCTCGACGAGGACGCCCTCGGCGGACTCGCGGCCGGACCCCGCATGACGCTCGGCTGGTTCGACCGCAGCCGCGGCGGGCACCGCGTCGTCGAGCACGGCGGCGACACGAACGTCTTCCACTCCGACCTGGCCCTGTGGCCCGACGAGGGGTCGGGCATCTTCGTGACGATGAACGGCTCGGGCAGCGACGCCCTGTCGACCGTCGACCTGCGCAACGGGCTGCTGGAGGGGTTCGCCGACCGCTACCACCCGGGCGACGAGCCGGCCGCCGCGGCCACCGGCGACGCCGACGACCAGGCGGCGGCGCTGGCGGGCACCTACGAGACCTCGCGCACCATCCGCAGCAACTTCCTCGCCGCGGCGTTCGCGACCGGCCAGACGACGATCGAGGCCGAGGACGACGGGCGCGTCCTCATCACGCCGGGACCCAACGCGGCGGAGCCCGCGCGCTACGAGCCGGTCGGCGACTGGACGTGGCGCGAGGTCGGCGGCAGCAGCACCATCGCGGCCCGCGCCGTCGGCGGCGAGGTCGAGGCCGTCGGCTACGACTCGGCGTTCACGCTGCTGCCCGTGCCGGCGCACCGCTCGGCCGCCGTCGTGGTGCCCGTCGTCGGCGCCTCGACCGCCGTCCTCGTCGCGACCCTGCTGGGCGGCCTCGTGCTGGCGCCCGTGCGGTGGGTGCGCCGGCGCCGCGACCCGGCCGAGGCCGACCGGGCCGACCGCTCCGTCCGCCCCGACCGCACGACGCGCGTGCTGCAGACGCTGGTGCGCGTCGGCGTGACCGCGACCGTGGCCGCCCTCGTCGGCTGGGTGCTCCTCGTCGCCGGCGTCATGACCTTCCAGACCCCGTCCCCGCTGGTCATCCGGTCGCTGCAGGCCCTCCAGGTCGTCGGCCTGCTCGCCGTCGTGCCGGCCGTGGCGCGGGTCGCGCTGGCCGTGCGGCACCGGGAGGGGGTACGCCGCGTGGTCGCCGCAGCGGTCGTGGCCCTCGCCCTCGCCGGCACCGGGTGGGCCGCGGTCACGCTGCGCCTCCTGTCGCCCGACATCAGCTACTGAGCACCCGGCGCGAGCACCCGGCGCGAGCGCCCAGCACGAGCACCCGGCGCGAGCACTAGGTTCGTGACGACCCCGAGCACGGAGGACCCATGACCAGCCCCGCCGTCCCGGCACCGCCCACCCGCGTCGCACGGCTCGACGCCTGGCTGACCGCGCGTGGCCTCACCCGGGCGTCGCAGCGGGACGTGCTGCTCGCGGCGCTCGTCGCGGTCGCCACGGCCGTCGTGCTCCCGCCGGTGCTGCTGCTGGGCGCCGCGGGGGACGGGGCCGGCGTCGGGCCCGGCGTCGTCGTCGCGCTGACCGCCCTCAGCGTCGGGCAGTGCCTGCCGCTGGCGCTGCGGCGTACCCACCCGGTGACCTGCCTGCTGCTCGTCGCCGCGGTGCAGGTGGCCGTCGTCGCGGTCACCCCGGCGGAGTCCGGGGTGCGGGGCGCGGCCCCCCTGCTGGCGGCCTACGCCGCGGCGACGGTGCTGCCCGGGCGGGCGGCGGCGGGCGCGGTCGGGCTCGCGGTGCTCGTCGAGCTGGTGGGCTCGGTGGCGGTGACGGCCCCCGCCGGCGCCCTCGGCCTGGGCCTGGCCGGGGTGGTCGGCGGGGCGCTGGCCTACGGGGCGTCCGCGCTGGCGGGCTCGAACGTGCGCACCCGGCGCCGGTACGTCGAGGTGGTGCGGCGCCGCGCGCTGGAGGCCCAGGCCTCGCAGGAGGAGCGGCTGCGCTCCGCCGTCGCCGGCGTGCGGACCCGGATGGCCCGCGAGATCCACGACATCGCCGCCCACCACCTCTCCGGCATGGTGGTGCAGGCGACGGCCGCGTCCCGCCTCGTCGACCGCGACCCCGCCGCGGTGAAGGAGGGCCTGCTCGCCATCCGCGCCCAGGGCCGCCGCACGCTGGAGGACCTGCGGATGCTCGTCGGCGTGCTGCGCGACCCGGCGACCGCCGAGGACGGCGGCCCCGTGCCCGGACTGGCGGTGCTGGACGAGCTCGTGGCCGACGCCCGGTCGCTCGGCACGCAGGTGGAGGTGCGCCGGGAGGGCCGCGCCGCCGGGCTCGACCCGCTCGCGGACGTCACCGCCTACCGGCTCGTGCAGGAGGCGCTCACCAACGCCCGCCAGCACGCTCCGGGCGCCCCCGTCGTCGTCGAGCTCGTCGGCCAGGAGGACCGCCTGGTCGTGGCGGTGACGAACGAGCCGGGCGCCGAGCGCGGCGGCGACCCCGCGGGGGACCGCACCACCCCCGGCGTCGGGCTCCTCGGCATGCGCGAGCGCGTGCAGCTCGTCGGGGGCCGGCTCGACACCGGTCCGACGGCCGCCGGAGGATGGCGGGTGCGCGCCGAGCTCCCCGCCGGGGTCGGGACCGACGGCGACGAGACCGAGGGGGAGACGGCGTGATCCGGGTGCTGCTCGTCGACGACCAGGCCGTGGTGCGCGCCGGGTTCCGGGTGATCCTCTCCGAGCACCCCGACCTCGAGGTCGTCGGCGAGGCGTCGTCGGGCCCCGAGGCGGTGGCCGCGGTCCGTCGTACCCGCCCCGACGTCGTGTGCATGGACGTGCGCATGCCCGGCGGCGACGGCCTCGCCGCCACCCGCGCGATCCGCGACGAGCACGGCGACGCCGCGCCCCCGGTGCTCGTCGTGACGACGTTCGACCTCGACGACTACGTGTTCGGCGCGCTCGAGGCCGGGGCCAGCGGGTTCGTGCTCAAGGACTGCGAGCCCGAGGAGCTGGTCGACGCGGTACGCCGGCTCGCCGCCGGCGAGGGGCTGCTGCAGGGCGGGATCACACGGCGGGTCATCGAGGAGTTCGCCCGGCGCCGCAGCGCGCCCGCGCTCGAGCCGGCCCTCGCCGACGCGCTCACCGAGCGCGAGACCGAGGTCGTGCGCCTGCTCGCCCGGGGCCTGTCCAACGCCGAGATCGCCGCGGAGCTCGTCGTCGAGACGACCACCGTGAAATCCCACCTCGGCCGCGCGATGACGAAGATCGGCACCCGCGACCGCGTGCAGACCGTCGTCTGGGCGCACCGCCACGGGCTCGGGGGCTAGCCCGCCGGGGGGGCCGCTCAGCCGGCGGCGGGCAGGGTCGCCTCCCACGCCTCCAGCCCCCACGACGTCACGTCGAGCGGGGTGAGCCGGATGGCGGCGACCCCCTCGTCGTACCGCGCCGGCCCCCGCACCGCCAGCGCCCACGGCTGCCAGCCCGGCCCGTCGGCGACGCCGTCGACGACCGCCGCGGCGAACGGGTGGGCGGCCACGTTGCGCGCGCGGACGGTGCGGGCGAGGTCGCGCCCGGTCAGCAGCAGGTCCCCGGAGGCGGCGTCCCAGCGCCACACGGTCGGTACGACGTGCGGCAGCCCCGCCACGTCCACGGTCGCCAGCCGCGCGAGTCCCTGCGGGTGGGCCAGGAAGCGGCGCTCGACGTCGGTCAGGGGGCGGCGACTCATGCGGGGGTGCCTCTCGTCGTGTTCACTGGGCCTCCAGAGGACTACGTCAAGTGCACTTGACGTCAAGGCGGGAGGAGGCGTGATGGCCGCCACGGACACCGTGTGGCTGCGGCCGGGCCAGCTCGCGCGCCGCGCGGGCGTGGCCGTCTCGACGCTGCACTACTACGAGGGCCTGGGGATCATCGCCAGCCGGCGTACGGCGGGCGGCCGGCGGGAGTACCGCCGCGAGACCCTGCGCGTCATCGCGTTCGTGCGCGCCGCGCAGGGCGTCGGCGTCTCGCTCGAGCGGATCCGGGCCGCCCTCGCCACGCTGCCCGACGGTCGGCCGCCCACCCGCGAGGACTGGGCCCGGTTGTCCTCGGCCTGGCGCGACGAGCTCGACGAGCGCATCGAGCGGCTCGTCGCGCTGCGCGACCGCTTCAGCGACTGCATCGGCTGCGGCTGCCTGTCGCTCGACACCTGCCCCGTGTCGAACCCGGGCGACGTGCTCGGCGGCGACGGGCCGGGGGCCCGGCGGCTGGGCGCGCCGGGCGGGTGAGCGCCGACGTACCCCGCCGCGTGCGGAGCCAGGGCGGGTCGCGGTAGGAGCGGTAGTCGAGGACTATCGCTGCTACCGCGACCCCGTCAGTCGGCGACCGGCCGGGAGAACGACGCCGCCAGCCCCGCCAGCAGCTCGCCGGTGAGCCCGTCGGGCGCGTCGTCGGGGGCGACGAGGCGCTCGAGGGCCATCCCGTTCGCGAGCGCCATGATCGCCACCGCCGCGTGCTCCGCCGGCACGACGAGCTCGGCCCCCGACGCCTCGGCGTGCTCCCGCACGGCGGCGGCGATGGCGTCGCGCATCGCCGTGCGGCGGTGCCGGAAGCCCTCGACCGCCGGGTCGCCGCGCACCGCGCGCTGCCACAGCTCGACGAAGAGCAGGTGCCAGTCGCGCTCGTCAGCCGAGGCGGCGTCGAGGCGGTCGCCGAGGGCCCGGGCCCGCTCGGCGAGCGACCCCTCCGCCGAGGCGGCGGCCGCGAGGCCCAGCTCGAGGTAGGCGGCCGTGTGGTCCTCGACGATGGCGGCGACCAGCCCGTCCTTGCTGGTGAAGTTCGAGTAGACGGCGCCCTTGGTGTAGCCGGCTGCGGCTGCGACGTCGTCCACGCTCGCCGCGTCGATCCCGCGCCGGGCGAAGACGCGGGTGGCCGCCGCCAGCAGGGTGGCGCGCACCTCGCTGCGGCCCGGTCGCCGCGGGCGCTCGGGAGCCGGGGGTGTTGACACCCGCGGCACGATACCGGAACGTATCCGATACCGAACGGTATCGACGGCGCACGCGCGCCACCCCCAGCCGAGGCGAGGACCCATGAGCACGACCACCACCGCACGCCCGTCCGTCCGGACCCGGGCCCGCGACACGGCCCAGCTCGCCGCCCGCTGGGGGGTGGGCCACGCCCTGCCGCGGCTCGCCCTCACCGCCAGCGCGCGCTCCGGCGACCTGCACGCCCGCGCGCTGCTCGAGGCCAACCGCACCCCGGGCATGCCCGTCGAGGTGTTCGACGCCATCCGGGCGGCCGGTCCGCTCTACCGCTCCCGCCTGTCGTTCGTCACCGCGCGGCTGGAGACCGTCAAGGAGGTGCTCGGCAGCCCCGACGTGCGCGCCGGCATCGACCTGCGCGGCGACGGCCCGCTCGGTCGCCTCGGCGGCTGGTCGCAGGGCTCCGCGCCGCTCGGCCCGCTGCGCCCGCCGTCGCTGCTGGCGATCGAGCCGCCCGACCACACCCGCCTGCGCCGGCTCGTCACGCGCGTCTTCTCGGCCAAGGCCGTGCAGCGCCTCGAGGAGCGCACCGTCGAGATCGCCGACGCGCTCCTCGACGAGCTCGCCGCCGAGACGAGCGACCCCGTGGACCTCGTCGAGCGCTACTGCGCCCGGCTGCCCGTGCTCGTCATCTGCGAGGTGCTGGGCGTGCCCACCGAGGAGGAGGAGCTCGTGCGGGGCTTCGGCACCCGGGCCGCCCCCAGCCTCGACCTCGGCCTGCCGCTGGGGGAGTTCGTCGCGGTCGAGCGCTCCCTGCGGCAGTTCGACGCGTGGCTCGGTCGCCACGTCGAGCGGGTACGGCGCGAGCCCGGCGAGGACCTGCTGAGCCAGCTCGTCGCCGCCCGCGACGACGACGGGACGCCGCTGACCGAGTCCGAGCTGCGCAACACCGCCGGCCTCGTGCTCGCCGCCGGGTTCGAGACCACCGTGAACCTCATCGGCAACGGCGTCGCGCTCCTCGCCGCCCACCCCGACCAGCGCGCGGCCGCCGTCGCCGACGACGCGCTGTGGGGCAACGTCGTCGAGGAGGTGCTGCGCTTCGACCCGCCCGTGCTGCTGACCGGGCGGACCACGGAGCGCGACACCCGCATCGCCGGCGTCGACGTGCCCGCCGGGTCGGTCGTCACGACGCTGCTCGCCGGGGCGAACCGCGACCCCGACGTGTTCACCGACCCGCACCGCTTCGACATCACGCGGCCGGAGGCACGCGAGCACGTCGCGTTCTCGGCAGGCCGGCACTTCTGCCTCGGCGCTGCGCTCGCCCGGATGGAGGGACGGGTGGCGCTGCAGCGCCTCCACGAGCGCCACCCGCAGCTGCGGGTGCGCGACGGTGCGCAGCGCCGTACGACGCGCATCCTGCGGGGGTACCTCACGCTCCCCGTCTCGCTGGGGGCCTGAGGCCGCCCGGGGTCAGGCGCCTGCGGGCTCCTCGGCGTCGACCACGCGGCGCACGCGGGCCTCCTGCGTGACGGGGTTCTTCACGACCTCGAGGAACTCGTCCATGTGCCGCTCCAGCCCCGTGACCTTGTCGAACGGCGCGCCCACGACGAGCTGGAAGCCCAGGCCGCGCCACGCCTGCACGGCGCGGCCGGCGAACTCGGCGTCGGCCTTGACGAACCCCTCGTCGAGGAAGACCGGCGCGAAGCGGGGCCGGGATCGCAGCTCGTCGCCGAGGCGGAACCGCAGCGCGGCGCCGATGACGAACGCCACCAGCTCCTGCGACTCGCCGCCCGACTTCTCGCCGAGCGTGCGGTACCAGGCCTGGTGCGCCCCCGTGCGCGGGTCGTAGCGCTCCGCGGAGATCTCGACGTGCCGGCGTACGTCGAGGAGCAGGTCACGGTGCCGGCTCTCGGTGCCGGCGCGCGGGTCGTCGCGGCGGCGCAGCTGCGCCATGAAGCCCTGCAGCCGGCGGAACCGGTCCTCCAGCTCCCCGCTCGTCTCCTCCGGACCGGCGCCCGCGGTCAGCGCCCGCAGGTCGGAGAGGAAGAGCGTCAGCTCGGTGGGCGCGAGGCGGCGCATGCGGATGCGCAGCCGGTCGTTCCCCGCGCCGAACGGCAGGCGCCGCAGGATGTCGTTGATCGGGTCGAGCCGGTCCTCGATCTCCTCGACCGCGGCGGCCATGGCCTGCTGGAGCGGCACCAGGTCCTGCCCCGACCAGTCGGTGAGGCGGCGCTGCCACTCCTCGCGCCGCTCGGCCAGGCCGGTGCGGCGGATGTCGTCGAGGATGTCGGCGTAGTCGCGGTAGGACAGCAGCGTCGTGCCGAGGTTCGGGTCGGGCCAGCGCGTGAGGAACTGCGTGAAGATCCGCCGCAGCTCCTCGCTCGCGGCCGCCACCTGCTCGGACGCGGCGCGCGACGCGGCGCCGAGCCGGTCGCGCAGCCGCGCGCGGTGCTCCTCGAACCGGTCGAGCGCGGTCGGGTCGCCGGGCCCGACGGCCTCGGCGAACTCGGCGTCGAGGGCCGCCGCCTGCTCCGGGCCGAGCACGACCTCGCCCGCCGCCAGGATCGCCTCCCGCTCGTCGGTCGTCGCGTCCTCCAGCTCGACCAGGCGTCCCTGCTCCGCCTGCAGCGCCTCGTGCTCGTCGCGCGCCCGCGCCAGCTCGACGCCGGCCTCGCGGGCCTGGCGCTCGAGGTCGGCGACGACGTCGGCGAGCTGGCGCAGCCCGTCGTCCGCGGCCAGCACGCGCTCGCGCTGGGCCTCCAGGTCGGCGCACCGCGCGAGGCTCGTCTCGACGTCCACGTCGGCGAAGGGCACGTCGGCCAGGGCCTGGTACGCCGCCAGCACCGCCGCCGCGCGCCGCCGCTGCTCGTCCAGCTCGCGCCGCTCGGCGTCGATGCGCTCCAGCTCGGACTCGACGGCGGCGAGCTCGGCGTCGAGCGCGGCGAGCGCCTCGGTGTTGGTGAACCCGACGACGTCGCCGCCGCCGCTGCGCCCGTGCGAGCCGCGGGAGCCGGACCGGGTCTGTCCGGCGAGGGTGACGCGCAGGCCGGGCCCGTCGAGGTCCTCGGCCCGCTCGACGCACAGGGCGTTGCGGGACGGGTCGGCCAGGTACCACCGCACCCAGCCCTCGAAGGCGCCCGCGCGGTACTCCAGCTTCCCGGCGAGCCGGTCCGCCGGCTGCGCGTCGGGCGCGTCGGCATCGACGTCGGCGCCGACGAACGTGATGCGCCGCGGCAGGTCGAGGTGGTCGATGGCAGCGGAGAACTCCCGCAGCCGCTCGCGGGGGACCAGGAGCTGCCGGGCCGCCCCACCCAGCACCGTCTCGACGGCGGGGCGCCAGCGCGCCTCCTCGGTGCGCACGTCGACGAGCTCGGCGAGGAACGGCAGCTCGTCGAGGCCGGCGGCCTGCGCCAGCAGCGTGCGGACCTCGTCGAGGTCGCGCGGCACCCGGCCGTGGCGGCCCGCGAGCGACGCGCGGTCCTTCGTCAGCTCGGCCTTCCGGGCCAGCAGCGGTCCCTGGGCCCGGGCCAGCGCCGTGCCCGCCTCGTCGAGACGGGCCGTGGCGGCCTCGTGCTCGGCGGCGTGCTTGCGGCCCGCGGCCTGCGCCCGGGCCACGTCCTCGGCGGACGACAGGTCGACCTCCAGCACCGCGACGCGGGGCGCCAGCCGTTCGCGGCGCTCGCGCAGCTCGTCGGCGTGCGCCTGCTCCTTGCGGAGCTCGGCGGCCAGCAGCTCGAGCGTCTCGCCGCCGGCGCCGCGGTGCGCCTCGCGCGCCGCCACCAGCTCGGCCTCGAGGTCGGCACTGCGCCGGCCCAGCGTCGCGCGCCGGTTGCGGTTCGCCTCCCGGGCGGCCTGGTTGGCGCCGACCGCGGCGTCGAGCAGCGCGCCGTACCGGGTGAGCTCCCACAGCCGCAGCGGCGTCGGGCCCTTCCGGGTGGCGCCGTGGGCGTCGAGCTCGTCGATGCGCGCCTGCGCGCCGGTGACGCGGTCGTGCAGGTCGGTGATCGGGGCGAGCAGGTCGGCCTTCTGCTGCTCGGTGATCATCGTCTCGTAGGAGCCCTCGAGGTCGTCGAAGTGCTCCACGGCGCGGTCGGCGGCGGCGAACGTGGCCGGCCGCTCCAGCACCATCTCCTTGTAGAGCTCGTCCACCGAGCGCACCGGCTGCGACGCCTGGATCCGCGCGAGCAGGCGCAGCGCCTTGTCGCCGTCGCCGTTCGCGCCGATCCCGAGGCGCGTGTAGAGCCGGGCGGCGAAGGCGGCGTACGTCTCGTGCACGGCCAGCCCCGGCACGAGGGCACGTAGGTCGCGCGGCTGGAAGCGGGTCGCGACGGCCTTCTGCAGCAGGCCGAGGTCGACCGGGCCCTCGTGGGTCGCCAGGCGCATCACGACGTCGGGAGCCCGGGTGACGCGGCGCGGCACGTAGAAGACGCGCAGCGCCGTGAAGCGCCGCTCCCGGTCGTCGACGAAGGTCGCGGCCACGGCGCCCCACGTGTCCTCGCCCGACCCGCGCAGCGTGACCTGGCGCGCCTGCGCGGTCGCGCGGTCCTCGGTCTGGTCGACGACGCCGCGCAGGTAGGAGAGCGGGTTGCGCTGCCCCGACGAGCGGGCGCGGCCGGTCGTCATGTCGTTCGACGCGCCGTTGAGACGGGTGTCGGAGGGCATGACGAGCGTCGTCCACGCGTCGAGCAGCGACGACTTGCCCACGCCCGACGCCCCGGTCAGCAGGGTCGCGTCGCGGCTGAACGCGACCTCGTGGTGGCCTGAGAAGCCGCCCCAGTTGACGACCTGCATCGACGCGATGCGCCACTGCGTGCTGCCCTCGGTGGCGCCGTGCATGCCGAAGAGCGCCTCGTCGGCGGCCTCGAGCAGCCGGTCCTCGGGGTCCGGCGCGCCCTCGTCGTCGAGGTCGGTCTCGAGGTCGGTCTCGAGGTCGGCGTCCAGGGCTGCCAGCTCCTCGGCCGCGTCGTCGACCGTCGTCGTCTCCTCGCTCATGCCCGGTCCTCGTCGTCGGTGCGTGCGGTGGCGGTCTCGGTGGCGTCCTCGGTGGCGGCCGGCCCCAGGTCGAGGTCGTCGAACGCCGTGTCGGGCTCGAGGTCCTCCTCCGGCTCCGCGGCCTCGGCGCCGGGGACCACCTCGTCGTCGGCGGGCGCTCCGTCGTACGGCGCGTCCCCCAGCTCGTCGGCGGGCACCGGCTCGTCGGGGGCGCGGTCGTCCTCCGGCGGCGGGGTGCGCAGCCACTCCAGCAGCTCCTGGAGACGCTCGAGCGGCAGCAGCGCCTCGACCGCGGGGCTGACCTCGAAGCGGTCGCCGGTGGCCGGGCCGAGCAGCAGGCCCGCCTTGTAGAGGCTCGCGACGGCGTTGCGGGCGCGGCCCTCGTCGCCGGCGGCGTCGGTGGAGTGCGGCGGGCGCATGGCCATCACGTGGGCGACCACGTCGGTGACGTCGACCCAGACGCGGTCGTCGCCGCGCGCGGAGTCGGTGAAGTGCCGGTTGCGCAGGAAGACGAGCGCGATCGTCTCCTCGCGGTTCCACGCCGTGTCGTGCAGCAGCGTCGGGAACCGGCCGCCGGCCTCGGGCACCGCCTGCCGCTTGTAGGCCACCTCGTGCTCCCGGTCGAGCACGAGCTCGAGGAAGAGGTCGTTGAGCCGCGAGGCCACCGCACGGGGGTTCTCCAGCAGGGCCTCCCACTCGCGCGGGTGCGTGCGCGCCGTGACGAACCGCAGCTTCACGAGCGCCAGCAGCGCCCGGCGCTGAGCCAGCGGCAGGCCGCCCTCGTCGCCGTCGAAGAGCGACAGCAAGGTCGAGCCCTCCAGCTCGGGGACCAGGTCGGCGTCGCGCGCGTCGTACCCGTCCCGGGCGTCGGCCCAGGTCTCGTCGGTCGTGGTGCTCATCGGTCGTCTCCTGCGGGAGTGGTGGCCGGGTCGGCGGGGGGTACGGCGGGGGGTACGGCGGGGGGCCGCGGCACGGTGCGCACCCGCGGCACGCGCAGCACCCGGCGGGAGCCGTCGGGGCGCACGGTGACGACCTCCTCGGTGCCCTCGCCGTCGGCGAGGGCCCGGCGCTCCGCGAGGTGGAGCAGGCCGAAGACCTCGACGGGGCGGCGCAGGTCGTCCTCGAGCGAGGCGAAGAGCTCGCCGACGGTGGCGGCGCCGCCCCCGCCCGCGAGGGCGGCGTCGAGCAGCGCGTCGAGCTCGGCGATCGACGGGCCGCCCGCGGCGCGCAGCGCGGTCCACGACACGGCCTCGGCGCCGTCGGCGTCGGCCCGGCGCAGCGGCGGCGGCGCCTTGTCCTCGGTCGGGTCGTAGGTGCGCTCGCGCAGGTGGTCGACCGCGGCACGCTCGGGCAGGAGCGGGAGCCCGACGTGCGTGCGGGGGCCGGTCGCGGCGTACCAGCGCCCGAGCTCGCCCTCCAGGTTGCGCAGCACGCGCTCGAGCTCGCGGTCGCGGTTGACGTCGCGGGCCTCGATGTTGCCGCGCAGCGTCGCGGTGGCGCGGTTGCGCTGGGCGAGCACGCGGTCGAGGCCGGCGCGGACCTGCTTGACGGTGTCGCGGATCTCGCGGCGCTCGGTGTCGCCGAGGACGGTGCCGGTGACGGGGTGGTCGAGGAGGTCCGCGATGTCCTCGCGCAGCTGCTGCAGCAGCGCCTCGTCGCGCAGCAGCGGGAAGGCGCCCTCGAACGCGCGGCCCTCCGGCGTCGCCGTGGTCAGCTGGTCGATGCGCGCCAGGTAGTCGTCGACGACCTCGCCGGCCGGCCGCTCGTCGGCGCGGAACTGCTCGTGGATGTCGTGGCGGATGCGGACGAACGCCTCCTCCACCCGCGCGAAGTCGCTCGGCAGGCCGCCGACCAGCGACAGCAGCTCGGTGAAGCCCTGGAGCATGTAGTCCTCGCCGGCCACCGGCAGCTCGCTGCCGTCGACGAGGCGGTCGCGCTCGGCCCGCAGCCGCGCGATCTCCTGGTTGAGGATCGTGACGCGCGTCGTGCGGTCGGGGTTGGCCTCGGAGTTGAAGCGCCGGAAGGCCGAGACGATGTTGGCCACCCGGTGCTCCGACAGGCTGGAGCGCTCCCGCGACAGCGTGCGGGCCTGCTCGAGCGCCGCCTGCGCGTAGGAGGTCAGCGTGTAGACCTCGCCGTCGGTCGCGGGGTCGTTCGCGCGGATGAGCCACTTGCGCCGCATCCACCGCAGGCACAGGTCGCGGCCGCTGCCGGTCGGCAGGTTCTCCGTGCCCGCCAGGCGCAGCTCGGCGAGGTAGGTCTCGACCTGCTCGTGCAGGCGCCCGGTCGGGATCGGCGCGTTGTCGCGCCCGAACGAGGAGCGGAAGACGGCGAGCACGAGGGGCGCGTGCCGCTGGTGGAGCAGGCGCAGGGTCGGCTGCTCGAACGCCTCGCCGGTGCGTGCCAGCTCGTCGACGATGTCGCTCACGACCGGCCTCCTCCCCTCGGTACGGCGGCCCTCCCCGCCCGTTGACGCCCCGCATCGTCGCATCCGGCGGGGACGGTCCGGCCATCCGCCTCGTGCCCGTCCACAGGCCCGGCGCGAGGCGTTGCCGGGGCGGCGGGTCCGCCGTACCGTGAGCCACCTCACACCGGAGGTGGTCGTCGTGGCGTTGTCGAGCCGGCGGCGCCGCGTCGCGCGCCTGGACCCGGCGACGGACTACGCCGAGATCCACCGCAACACGGTGCTCCACGAGTTCCCGTGGGACATGGAGGTCGCCGCCGTCGCGGCCCAGCTGCGCACGCTCGCCGTGCCACGCATCGGGGGGCTGCTGGCGCGCACGGGCGAGTTCCGGCAGCGGCCCCGGAAGCGGTACGACGACACCGCCCTGCTCATGGAGGTGCCGCTCGTCGAGGGGCTCGACAGCGTGCGGGGACGCACGGCCTTCCGGCGGATCAACGAGATGCACGCGATGCACGACATCGCCGACGACGACCTGCGCTACGCGCTGGCCACCCAGGTCGTCGTGCCCGCCCGGTGGATCGCCCGGCACGGCTGGCGCGCCCTGACCCGCGCGGAGCTCGAGGCCAGCATCCGCTACCACCGCGACGTGGCCCGGCGGATGCACGTGGGCGGCCTGCCGACGACCTACGCCGACCTCGCCGCCCTCGTCGACCAGCACGAGCGGGAGCACTTCGGCCACGACCCGGGCGCCCGGGAGGTCGCCGACGCGCTGCTCCACCTCGTCGCCGGCTTCGGCCCGGCCGGCACCCACCACCTCGTGCACGCGGCCGCCCTGGCGCTGATGGACGCGCCGCTGCGCGAGGCGCTCGGCTACCCCGACCCGGGTCCGGGGGTGCGCCGCGCGACGCTCGCCGCGCTCCGCACCCGGGCCCGGACGGTGGCGCTCCTGCCCGCCCGGCGACGGCCGCGGTCGCTGGTCGGCACGGCGCGGGGCCGCAGCTACCCCGCCGGGTTCCGCGTCGACCGCCTCGGCACCTTCGCGCCGACGTGCCCCGTGCACCGCCACAGCCCCGAGCCGCCCGGCCGCACCGCGGCCGTCGACTGATGCGCCCGGGCGCCGCGCGCACCCGGGTGGCCGGCCCCGGCGACGCCGCCGACGTCGCGCGGCTGCTGCGGGCCTTCAACGCGGAGTACGACGATCCCGCGCCCGCCCAGGACTGGCTCGCCGACCGCGTCCGCGCGCTGCTGGGCGACGACACGGCGGTGGTGCTGCTCGAGGTGGACGGCGCCGGGGCGGGAGACGCGCACGAGCCCGGCCCGCCCGGCCCGCCCGGCCCGCACGGGCTGGCCCTGCTGCGGCTGCGGCCGTCGCTGTGGGAGGACGCCGACGAGGCCTACCTGGCGGAGCTCTACGTGGTGCCGTCGCTGCGCGGTCGCGGGCACGGGCGGGTGCTCCTGCGGGCGGCGATGGCCCACGCGCACGAGCGGGGCGCGACGTACCTCGACCTCACCACCACCAGCGCCGACGAGGCCGCCGTCGCGCTCTACGAGTCGGTCGGGTTCGACCGGCACGAGCGGCGCGGGCCCGACGTCACGTCGTACTACTTCGAGATCGACCTGCCGGCGCCGTGAGCCGGGAGCGGACCGTCCCCGGCCCCGGTTCGTGGGAGGAGCGCCAGGGATTCCGTGGCGCTGCTACCACGAGTCGCGTTCGAGCCCGGGCTGGTCGGCCGGTACGGCGGGCGCCGGGCCCGAGAGCTCCCGCCCACCGCGGCTGAGCACGGCCCACGTGGCGGCGAGCGTCCAGGTGGCTGCGACGAGCACGGCCGCGAGGCCGAGGTCGCCCGTGCCGTCGAGGAGCAGGGCGAGCGCGCCGAGCCCGAGCGGCCCGGCGACGAGGCTGGTGGCGTTGAGCCACGACAGGGCCCGGCCGCGCACGTGGGCCGGCACGCTCTCGGCGATGTAGACGTTCCAGACGGGCCCGAAGAGCCCACCGCCCAGGCCCATCGCGGCCATGCCGGCCATGACGAACCCGCCCGCGCCCAGCGGCGCGACCAGCCAGGCGCCCGCGCTCATGACGACCAGGCCCAGCACGTAGGCGAGGCGTCGGGAGCGCCGCGTCACCAGGGCGTAGCCGGCCGCGCCCACGAGCGACCCCACGGCGTACGCCGACATGCTCGCCCCCAGCAGGCCCGGCGCGTCGAGCCGCGTGAAGTGGCCCGGCAGCACGACGGCGAGCAGCGGCGAGAAGACGAAGGCGGAGGCGAAGCCGATGACCACGGCGGCGACGAGCGCGCGGCTGCGCAGGAGGACACCCAGGCCGCTGAGCCCGGCGTCCTCCGCCGCGATCGGGGGCGCCGCGGCGACGGGCACGAGGCGGGTGAGCAGGGCGGCGCCGGCCGAGCAGGCGGCGGTGAACCAGACGACGTCGACGGGGTCCCACCAGGCCAGCAGCACGCCGGCGAGGGCCGGGCCGGCGAGGAAGGCCAGGGAGAACGCGCCCTGGTAGATCGCCGCGACGCGGTCGGTGCGGACCCCGGAGACCTGCGCGACGCCGGCGAGCAGGGCCTGCCGCGCGCCCATGCCCGGCACGTCGAAGACCGCCCCGGCCACGCCGAGCGCGATGAACCAGACCAGGTCGAGGCCCCAGAGCCAGTCGACCACCGCGAGGGACGCCACGGCCGTCGCGCTGCCGAGGTCGGCCACCACCGCGACCCGCCGCGCCCCGAGGCGGTCGACGAGCTGGCCCGCGAGGAAGGTGGCGGGGACCGCCGCGATGCCCGAGGCGGCCGCCACGACGCCCGCCGACGAGAGATCGCCCGTCGTGCTGATGACGAGCCACGGCAGGACGATGGAGATCGCCGAGTTGCCGAAGAGCGACAGCGCCGCCCCACCGACGTACAACGGCACCGCGACGGGCCGCGGGGTGCTGGTGGTCATGGGGCCACCTTCGGGGGTTGACGTTGCGTCAAGGTCAAGCGGGGTCCTCGGAATGCCGGACGCGAGCCGGGCGCCGGCCCTACCGTGCCGCCATGAGCACGACGACGGCGCCGCGGGCGGTGGGCGACCTCCGCTGGGAGCAACGACGACGCCGGTGGACGCGGTGGTCGGGCCGCTCGTGGGTGCCGGCGGTGTACGCGCGGGATCCTGCTGCCCTGCGCCGCTCGGAGCGCCCCGACGCCGGCCCGTCCCTCGAGCCGTCCCGCCGCGAGGCGCTGCTGCGCCAGGCCGTGTCGGAGGAGGTGCTCGCCGGCGCGGTGGTGCGCGAGCGGGACCACCTGTGGGCGGTCCTCGGCTATCCCGGCCGCGTCTCGCACGGGTGGCACGCGGTCCTGACGCTCCTCACCGCCGGCCTGTGGGCGATCGTCTGGCTGGCCTCGACGCTCTCGACCCCCGCCGAGCGGCGGGTGCGCCTCGAGATCGACCCGTGGGGCAACGTCTGGGCCGTGGAGACGCCGCGCGGGAGGAAGCGGACCTAGCGCCGGCGCGCCGGGGCGCAGGCGACGCAGGTCGTCGCGGAGGGCCGCACCTCGAGGCGGGCGGGGTCGATGGGGCGCCCGCAGACGGTGCACGTGCCGTAGCCGCCGGTGCCGGCACGCTCGAGCGCCGCGTCGACGTCGGCCAGGCGGCGCTCGGCCTCGCGCAGCAGCGCCTCGACCTGGGCGCGCTCGAAGGCGATGGTGGCGCCCTCGGGGTCGTGCTCGTCGTCGGCGTTGCTGTCGCGGCTGGCGGCGACGAACCCGGCGTGGTCGACGCGCAGGCGCTCGATGCGCGCGAGCACGGCGGCCCGCTCCGCCCGCAGCGCGTCCGTCGTACCGCTCACCCCCCGAGCCTGCCACGCCCGCCGCCGACGCCGGCTCACCAGGCGAGGGCGGCCGCCTCCGCCGCAACGAGGGCCTCGAAGAGATCGTCGGCGGGCTCGAAGCCCCCGACCAGGTGGCCGTTCAGCTCCAGGGTCAGCGCCCCGAGCACCCGGGCGAACGCCCCGACGAGCCACAGCACCACCGGCGGCTCCAGGTCGAGGTCGAGCACCTCGGCGGTGCCGGCGAGCTGGGGCGCCAGCGTGCGCGACACCGCGTGGTCGTCGTTCGCGGCCCGCCGGGCCGACGGGGGTACGGCGGCCGCGAACGCCCGGACCACCCGCGCGGCCGGCTCGATCGTGGTCGCCGGCGCGCGGTAGCCCGGGATGGCCGAGCCGTACACGAGCGCGAAGCGGTGGGGCTCCGCCACGGCCCACGCGCGCAGCCCGTCGCAGGTCGCCGTCCACCGCGCGCGGGCGGACCCCCGCCCGGAGCCAGCCGCCTCCAGCCGGGCGGCGAGGTCGCCGTACGCGTCGACGATGAGGGCGGTCAACAGCTCGTCACGTCCCGAGAAGTAGCGGTACACCGCGCTCGAGACGACCTCGAGCTCCCGCGCGATCGCGCGCAGCGACAGGCCTGGCGCCCCCTCGGCGGCCAGCTGGGCCAGGGCGATCGTCTTGATCCGCACCAGCGTCTCCTCGCGGGCGATCTGGCGGGGGGTGCGGCGCTCGCTCATCCGCCGCATCGTGGCAGGAGTGAGCGCCCGTGACAAATGTGAGCGCCGCTCTTGCAATCGAGATGGGTCTGCGTCACGCTGGACGCATTCAGAGAGCACCGCTCACATCCGGAGGACCCATGGAGCCCGACCCGCCTACTGCCGGACCGAACGCCGGGCTGCCCGCACGATCCGCCGGCCCCGCAGCACTCCTCGCCCTCGCCGCTGCCGCGCTCGCGGCGTACCCCGCGTTGCGCGGTTCTGCGGTCGAGGACGGCCTCGCGGCCGCGGAGCTCTACGCCCGGCCGGCCTGGCTGTGGGCCCACGTGCTCGCCATGGCGGGTCTCGTGCTCGTCGCGGCCGGGTTGTCGGCCGTCGACCGGGCCGCGCACCGGGCGACGGTCGTCGCCACGGCGCTGCTCCTGCCCTACTACGGCGCCGAGGCCTACGGGCTGCACGCGGTCGGTCGCCGGGTCGTCGAGACCGGCGACGCGGCGGTGCTGAGCGCGGGTGACGGTGCGGCCGACCTGTTCCGCTACGAGCCCGTCGCGGTGACGCTCTTCGCGCTGGGCTGGGTGGCGCTGGCGGTGGCGGGGGCGCGGCTGGTCGTCGTCGCGGTACGGCGCAGCCCCGGCCCCCTCGCCGGTGCCGGCCTGGTGCTGACGGCGGTGGCGCTGGCGACGTACCTCCCGCAGTTCTTCCTGCCGCCCGGGGGGCGCGTCGCCCACGGCGTCCTGGCCGCGGTGGGCCTGCTGCTGCTCGCGGCCGACCGCGCCGGGGCGGCGCAGGGTCAGGGCGCGGCGCCGGCGACCCTGGCGGTCCCGGCGCGAACGCTTCCCCCCTCCGCGTCGAGCTCGACGGTGCGGTAGCCCGGCGCGACCTCCTCGGGGGTGTCCGAGACGAACACGACGACGCCCGGGTGCGCGGCGACGAGGGCCCGCAGGTGGCGGCGGCCCGCGGCGTCGAGCGCGGCGTCGATGCGGTCGAGGACCAGCAGCACGGGGGCGCCGAGCGCCGCCCGCGCCACCTTCACCCGGGCGACCTCGGCGGGGGTCAGGGGGTGGCCGCCGCGGCGCAGCTCGGTGCGCGCCCCCCGGGGCAGCCGCGCGAGCACGGGGTCGAGCCCCGCGGCGGTGAGGGCCGCGGTGACGGCGTCGTCGTCGGCGTCCGGGCGGCGGTAGCGCACGGCCCGCGCGAGCGTCCCCCGCTCGAGCGGTACGTCGTGGGCCGCCAGCCCGACGAGCCGCCGGCGCACGGCGGGGGCGACCCGGCCGCAGTCCCACCCGTCCACGACGACCTCGTGGCCCGGCTCGGGCGCGACGAGCCCGAGCAGCGTCGCGGTGGTCGTCGCGGCGTCGGGGCCGACGACGCGCACGCGGTCGCCCGGCCGGGCGTCGAGCAGCCCGGGCACGAACACGCGCTCGGCGTCGCCCGCCACGTGCGAGACCGGCGACCGCGGGGCCGACGACCGCGAGACCGAAGCCGACGGACCGCCCGGCCCCGGGGGCTCGCCGAGGTGCGGCGCGACGACCCGCCGCGCGGCGCGGAAGTTCTGCCGCAGCTCCGCCACCCGCCCGACGCCGGCAAGCGGCGCGGCGAGCGCCCCCGTGACGGTCAGCGCGGTCGCGACCACCCCGGCGGGGAGGTCGTCGGCCCGGGCGACGGCCACGACGAGCGCCGCGGTGGCCCCGCCGGCGACGAGGCACGCGGCCTGGAGCAGCCCGGCGGTGCGCGCGCGGGCGACGGCCGCCGTACCGACCCGCCGGCT